>CAZQYC010000004.1:0-92303 GCA_964597495.1 uncultured Steroidobacteraceae bacterium
GCACGGTTTGGCAGGCGGCCATATTGACTTCGTCGCTGTTGGTCAGCGCGATGAATACGTCGACACTGCGCGCACCCGCCGCTTCGAGTATCGACGGATAGGCGCCGTTGCCGACCACGGTGCGAATATCGAGCCGGTCTTGCAAGTCGCGCAGCAATTCGTCGTTGGAGTCGACGACGGTCACGTCGTTGGCTTCATCACGCGCTAAGTGGGTGGCAGCGGTTTTACCGACCTGGCCGGCGCCAAGAATGATGATTTTCACGGAAGCGGTTGCTTGTTGTTTGCCCAGGGGGACGCGCGCGATTGTAGCGCAACGCGTGCGCTGCCGGCATGGAAACGCCTGTCGACCACGTCACTCCGTCGAAATATATTGACGGCCGACACGTGACGGTTACTGCGCTTGCTCGTCGGCGAGGCGCTTTTCCAGTTTCTCGCGGCTGGCGCGCACATAGTCGCGGCACGCCGCCGGATCGAGGAACGTGTCGCGGTCGTCCTCTCCCCGGTGCGCTAGCTTGCCGAAGACGTCGACCAACTCGGGATGCGGAGTGATCAGGATATCGCAGTCGAACCCGGCGATGACCTTGAAGCTGCGCTCCAATAACTGCGCACCGTTCGGATCCAATTTCGGATCCGAATAGAGATAGCCTTTCGCGGAAACGGGATTCAGGCTGTCGGCATATACGATGTGAAGACAGCGCCCCCGTTCGCAGGACTTCCAAGTCCATGACGTACCGCCCGGCGTATGACCCGGCGTGAAATGCGCCGTCAGGGCAAGCTTGCCCACGTTCACGACCTCTCCATCTTTGATCTCCTGCACTTTCACCACCTTCGCGATAGGCGGAAGCGTTCCGAACTGCGGATCGGTGCGGTCGACTAAACCCGACCGCAACACCTTCGCACTTGCCGCGCTCGCCGCCACGTTGGCCCCGCTCTTGCGCTGCAGTTCGGCAATGCCGCCGGCGTGATCGAAGTGCACGTGCGTGTTCAATATGAGTTTCACGTCGTCGACCTGAAACCCCAAAGTCCGAATGTTGGCGGCAATTTGTTTGGCGGTTTGGGGCAGCGTGCCGTCGATCAAGATATGACCTTCCGGCGAAGCGATCAGCATGGAACTGAGTCCCTGCGTGCCCACGTAGTACGTATTGCCGTAGATGTGGAACGGCTTCTGCGGCTTGGACCAAGCCGGCGATAGCTGGGCCTGGGAATAGGCCTGGGAATAGGCTTGCGAACTCGTCGCCAGAAAAAGAAACAGCGCGCAAAAGATCGGCGTGCGCTTGTTCGACTTCATACGCGTGCTCCCAAGAAAGTTTCGGAGGTGGGACAGCATTGGGTAATGTGGATTGGCCTCTATAATGCCATCTTTATCCAGCGAGGTAATTCCCGTGGACGCTCTGACGAGCGTAAGCCCGCGTTCCGATCCACTGCCCGGCCAACGCATCGATGCACAGGGGCAAGCGCACGTGCACTGGCGAGGAGTCCTGTTGCTCGCCGGGCCGATGATCGCGAACAACGCGATCCAAGCCGTGCTCAATCTCACGGACACGTGGTTCATCGGCCGAATCTCCACCGACGCGCTCGCTGCCATGGGATCGGTGCAGTGGCTGACCTTCGTCGCCATCATGCTGTTCGGCGGCGTGGGTCTTGCAGTTCAAACCGTCGTCGCACAAGCGTTCGGCGGACGCCGGAATTTGCGCGCCTCGCAAGCAACGTGGATCGGGTTATGGGCCTCTTGCGGAACCGTTCCTCTTTTCATCGGCTTAGGACTAGCCGGACCTTGGCTCCTATCGCCGTTCGGTTTGGACGAGCACATCGAGACACTCGCTCTGCAATTCTGGCAACCGCGATTGTACGGTGCCTTCTTAGCGGTAACCCTCTGGGCCATACTCGGCTTCTTCAACGGCATCGGCCGACCGCGGATTTCCTTGCTGGTGAATATTCTCGTCGGCACCGTCAACATTGCATTGAATCCGCTCTTCATCTTCCACTGGAAGCTCGGCATTGCCGGCGCGGCCTGGGCCACTAACTCCGCCATGGCCATTGGCATAATCATGGGCTTGATCGCTTTTTTGCACGAAGGCAATCACCGCCGGTTTCGCTCACGCTGGACCTGGCAACTCCGTCCGCGTCTCTTGATCCATCAATGGAAGCTGGGTTTTCCGATGGGATTGATGATCGCCGCCGACATGGTCGGCGTCGCTCTGTTCCAACTCATGCAGGTTCGCGTCAGCGCCATCGACGGCGCCGTCACCCAGATCGTCATGATGCTCACGTCCATCGCCTATATGCCGGCCGTCGGCATCGCGCTCGCGGGAACGACTTTAGTCGGACAATCCATCGGCGCCGGCGATCGCGACTGGGCGTATCGCATCGGCACGGCGGTGATTATTTTGGCGACGTCTTACATGGCCGTCGCAGGCCTCCTGCTCGGATTGATAGGGCCATGGCTAGTGCCGCTATTCGCGAGCCCGAACGATCCCCATGCAGCGCAGGTCATTGCGCTCGGCGTAACGGTCATTTGGATCGGCGGCGCCTACCAACTGTTCGACGGACTCAACATCGCATCGGGATGCTGCTTGCGCGGCGCCGGCGATGCCACCGTACCGGCGATTCTCGTGATCGTGCTCTCGTGGTTCGTGTTCGTACCGATCGCTCACATGGCGACATTCACAAGCGATAGCGGCTGGTTCAACAGCTTGCCGCAGCTCGGGTTCGGCGCGATCGGCGGATGGACGGCGCTCCTGATCTACATCGTGCTTCTAGGATTCACCATGCTATGGCGGTGGCGCGCACGAGCCTGGCAAAGAATGTCGATCGAGTAGGTTTATTGTGCATAGGAGAAGGGCGCGAACATGCCTGGCATGTAGCTAATTCTTCGAATCTTGACTTTCAGAGACGCCGACCAGCTTTGCTTCGGGGTTCTGCGAACGAAAGGCAGCTAGTTTCCCCGCACTTTTTTCTAAGACCGAAACGTGATCAGATAAAAGCAAATTCGAGAGCAAGTGGTTACCTTTCTCTTGATACCACGAGTATTGCCTAAGTCCGTGATCCACGCCGATTAACAAATAGCCACGAACATTCTTAATGTCTTCGCTATTACCCGACTCGAGCCTGTTTACTTGAGCCGTATTGATGTACCCCACCAAGACGCTTTCAAGAGCTGCGTAGTTATTTACCCCTTGGTTAAAGCCATAGAGAACACCCAAACAGAACCCGGCTGCAGCAGCCGCGAGAGCAATGGCGATGTACTTCACTTTCATTCCCGTGCTGACCCGTAGCTAATTGTGCTCTAACGTTACCGTTCAGCCGGAGCGCCGTTGTCGGCGCGATCGGCTGCGACGGATTGCTGGGCACTTTGCGCGTAAATGTCCGGAGTGTGCCGCTCCATGAAGACGCGCGGATTAGCCAAGGCGGTGAAACCGAATTTCTGGTACAGCCCGTGCGCGTCTGCTGTAGCGAGGATCCATCGCCGCAAGCCTTGCAGGTCGGGGTGCAGCGTGACGCAGTGCATAAGCCATTTCGACAAGCCGCGACCGCGATAATCCGGCAATACGAACACATCGCCTACGTACGCAATCGTCGCAAAATCGCTGATGACTCGGGCGAAGCCAATCTGTCTTTGGTTATCCAGGAGCGCAAAGCACAACGAACCTCTAAGTGACCGCGCTACTGTTTCTTTTGAAACCCCTTTTGCCCAATAAGATTGGCTGAGAAAGCCGTGAATCACACCCAAGTCCTGCTTCTCAGGATCACAAGTGATCGTAAATTCTCCGTTCGTCCATTCCATCTCTGAACCTACTTCATTAAAGTCCAATGCCGCAAGACACCCAATGCTCGCATTAGCCGGCGAGTACTGTACACGCATAGGGAGAACCCAAAGGCAATACCTTCAAGCGGTACGCATTGAACGTGCTGCCGGGCTGTTCATAATGTTTGATTCCGGTTAGTTTTTGCCGGAGCAGCCCATGCTGTCGACCTCCATCTCGACATCGTTCGGCTTGGGAGTTGCGAAACAGAAACCAGCACTAAACGTCGACGATTCACCGTATACCAACACAATGACCGCTGCCCAAGGCTTGACCATGCTGGGATGCGTCCTGTTGCGATAGGCATCGAAAAAATCATGCATCTCGAAGTCACTATGGCTTAGTGCCTTCCATGCGCTTGAACCACTGGTCATCGCGTAAGCATGAATCACGCCCAACCCATCGTAGAACGAATACGTAAACTTCAGCCGAGACCATCGCTTTGGAGCCAAGCGCTGCATCCAATTCACAACAGGCCGAAACTCCTCAAATTCAGGCTTGGTAGGCTGAATGGACTCAAGATCGGCCGATCTCTCAGCCGCAAACGCGACCGTGCTCCCCAAGGAAAAAACGACGGCAATTACCGCCACCAGTCGAACGACCAGAGGCATAAGCCGCTTTCTAGCCCAACGCCGCGTGTAACACGCGAGCAGCACGCGTAGCGGGTTGCGAGTCGAGTGCGCAATGCGCACGGTGTTGACGCGCTTGCTAGGCATGCGCGCTTTGCAGTTGCTTCTGAAGGTATTTGATCATTTCCGTGCGACCGGCATTCTCGGGCATCGCTTGGAACCGGACGATCTCTTGCTCCAAGTAGTGAATACGACGAACACGCTCACGCCGACTGCGAAGGATCCACCGACGCTTGGAACTGTAGAAGGCTTCAAAAAGTGACCGCCATTCCTTTACCTTCGCTCGCGGTGGGATTGGCGTCTTGTAACCAACGCACTCACATTGCTGCCGACACGTCGGACACTTAACAACAGGCGAACTTCCGGGACATCGCATTGAACGACGACACGAGAAACACACCCAAGTATAGTTGCTCATGATTGCCGAACGCCGCCTTAAGCCGCACGCCTTTGTTTGGCACGTTGGCTTGAAGGCACAGTTATATTTCTTTGCTGAGAAAAGCAAGTTTGTGTGCATGCTGTTCCCAGTTTTTACCGTCGAAAGGTTCGGTCACTAGTTCTTTCGGCTGAGGATCCAAGCAACGCACGTTCACATCGTATCCGTCAGGATTGGACCGAGGGATATAAAACGATTTTATGCCGCAGATCTTACAAAACTGGTGCTTGGCGGTGCTGGTGCCAAACGTGTAAGAGGTGAGGACATCTTCGCCCCGTAAAAGCTTGAACTTTGATTTAGGGACAATCAAGTGGAGGTAACCAGACTTCGAACAGATGGAACAGTTGCAGTCCTCGCACCTGATCCGTTCAGGCGCCTCTACTTCAAAGTGAACAGCTCCACAATGACAACTGCCGCGATAAATCATGGTTCCGGTCTCAGAAAGAAATTGAACGTCGGCGCTTGGAGCGCATGCTTATGTTCGCTCACGCCAGATGGTTGGATTGCGACGCACATGGAACACCGAGAGAACGATAAGGCGATTTCCACGAACTCTGAAGAAACAAAATATGGGAATCGCTTGACGCGAACACGCTGCACATCCTTGAGTACGGCGGGAAATCGTTGCGGCGTCTCGCAAGCAAACAACAGCGCCCGCTCTATACCAGGAAGCCGGAATTGCCTAAAAAATACATAACGTTCGACATGAGCGGCGGGGCAAGGGCGCAGTCCTTGGGACGTCCGCTCGATGGAGGGGTTAGGCGTCATTGCTAGATCGCTCGATAGAACCACGTGCAGGAGCAATAGACGCCTGGGCGGATTTCGTATTTCGCAACGGTACGAACTTCGGCAAATCCGCAGCGAATGAGCAGACGATTCGAACGCACGTTCTCAGTATGAATCCTCGCCTCCAGTGATTCCAAGAGCATGGCGCTCGCTTGAGCGATCAACGACTGGAGAACTTCATGGCCAAAGCCTTGTCCCCAGTGCCGGCGCGCGAGCATGAACCCGACATCAGGGCCATCGGATGGTCGTAGGCTACTAAGGTCGCAACACCCGACGAACTGGGAGTCTTTCTGCGTTCGTACAGACCAGTGGAACGCCTCCCCTGATGACATCTCCGCCACGCAGGCCTCAAGCGCCTCCCGCGTCTGCTGCGGCGAAGAATCACCCGGCCAGTCCCAGTACTGCATGACCTGCGGATCGGAGCGGAGCGCGAACAAATCCGGCAAGTCGGATAGGGCAAGTGGCGCGAAGTGGAGCCGACTGGATTGGAACGAAGCCATGAGATGAGAGAGAAAACGAAGTGTGGATACCGCCTAACGCCGCCATTCAGCGAGAACGGCTTTCGCCGCGATCCGCTGGAATGGCTTGTTCGGCCTCGGACATTGAGTCAAACAATTCCCCTTCATAGGCGGACCAGCGCAAGACGTAATCATTAAGCTTGGCGAACTTGCGGACTAGTACACCCAAGCGATTTATCTGTGCTGCCTCAACGACAATGCAAAATTCAGAAATCTCGCGTTCCGGCAGATTCGAGTTGTTGTTGAAGCGAAACTGAATTGCGCAATGGCCAGCTGAGTCAATTGTGAAGAAGCGCATCCTAAAATAGTAGGCCCATCTATCCTCCGGCCGCTCCGACCCAAGTTCGATTAGATGAACACTATTTTGATGATTAGGGAAGGTTTCCATTGCATTAGCCCATTCAACGAGCTCACTGGCATTGATGTAGAACTCGAGGCTACCAGAGGTACTTCCGTTAGATGCCATGATCACTAGATTAAGGTGATATGGCTCCTCATAGGGATGGCGAACGAGTTGAATGAGAGGAGTCATGTCAATTGGGCCGAACGGTCGCGTTAACCGGCGTGCGAAAGCGTGCAACGCTTCGCACGCCAAGGTTGAACGCATTGCTAGCCATTGCTGCACCGGCCTTGCGTGATTGAGATGACGCGAGGGCTATTGAGCACCAGTTTTCCAGTAGAACTATGCGTAAGCACACCCTTAACCTCGACCAAGACAGGATTCTTTTCAATGCCGGAGATTTCCTCGTAACGCTTGGCAAGCTTGAAGTATGGTGTGGATGCCATTACTCCGAGCTCCAATTGCCTTCGCGTACCGCACTCGAGTAGTTGAGCCGCACCAGCTGAATTCAGTATGAGCTCTCCCTTGAAGAGCAATGCATCGCCATACGCCAGTTGCGCCACTGACACAAGACAGATGATGACGATCATTTTCATGTCGATGGCTAACGCCGCCGTTAACCCGGAGCATGCATTTTCGCACGCGAATTTGACGCGGTTATTAGGGAGCATCGCACTGCGTTCCATAGGGTGTACGGTCAGTATGGTTCTTGCCGCGCGGAAATGTTGCACGAAGTTGTGCTGCTCTTGAGCGAAACGGCACTGCTCGATCAGCGGCGCCAGTGTTCTCAAGGCTCAACGAGTATTCATCTAGAAACTGCGCGTACCCTAAAGGGTCCATTGTTTCAGCGTTCATTGCTTCGAATAGCTTGAATGCTTCGCTGAAATACGTGCGGGCGGGTTCATATTGCTTTTGATCAAAATGCATGCGCCCCAGCTCGATGAGAGACAGGTGAATGGGGCCGTTTAGGCGACGATCAAATTCGAGCGACTTTTTCAAACCGCGTTCGGCTTCCACCCAATCGCAGATAATTCCGGACGAGCGACCGTACTCATAATAGGCAATTGCCATTGAACGTGTGTTCGCCTCACCACCTATCTGGGCATTTGTAAGCGCACGGGCCCAGTTCGAGCGGGCCAACCGCCAGTTTCCAGACTCTCCGGCTGCAATGGCTGCGTCAGCGTATTTTCCAGCGGTGTATCGATTAACGGGATTGGCACATCCAAGCAGATAAAGGCCAAAAGCCAAGACAGAAAGTAGATTGCGCATCTTCGTGCTCCCTAACGCGATTCATAAGCCGCCGCGCAAGAGCTACGCACTTGCGTGGTCGGGTGAGCGAAGCGAACGGACTTGATGAGTTTATTAGGTTGCAGCCATCGCAATTCGAACCTCTTGAATCCACAAAGCTTGCTCGGAGCCAGGTTGTGCCAACGAATTGAGCGCGTCAAGAACTAGGTGCTCGGCCTTCAAGGTTTTCGAGAGTGTCGCAAGTCGGCCTATATTTCTGTCGAGCCAATAGGCCGACATATTCCATGCAGTGCAAACCGCCAACTCCGCATCGAATGCACCCGCGGTAAAAAGTATTTTCCAGGGAAGCGGTATCAGGTGATCTGAGCAGTTGCGTAGACTGATTGCAATGAGGAGCCACGCGGAGTCCACGAGTTCTTCGCCTCTCGCGATTTTGCATTCTGCAAAAGCGGCTAACTTAAACTCCGTGGCAAGCCCATTCGTCTTGTCCCAAAACGGATCCGAGCGGCTCAAGGAATCGAGACTCCAAAATCCCTTGTCGAGCGCCGATCGAAGGTGGTCTTCACACTCCATGCAGCCAGCACACTGTTCCGAAAACGCAGAGCGCGGAAGCTTGTGCTCCCAGTACTCGAGCGCAGAAATCTTGCCGCGAATGTATTTGAGCTCGATGGATTCCACGATTTGTAACCTAACGCCGCCATTCAGTGGAAGCGGCGTTTTTCGCCGCGATCCGCCGGAATGGCTTGTTGGGCTTAGTCACGAATGATCTCCGCAAGTTCCACTGTATCGTCTTTAGCGAGGCGGATCACGAGCCATTCGCTGTCAATGCTGAAGAATGACCGTTCAGGACCCAGCCAATAGATCAAATCGTAGCCGCCAAATTTCTTCGTTTCAGTAGGAGGACCTAGCATCGACTCCACTTCAGCTCTTCTCATCTTGGAAAACTTACCCGAATGCACGAGACCGTCGGCCATGCGAAGTCTTGGAGCATCCTCATGGAATTTAGGATCTTCACCACCCCGCCAAATTGCGGCGTCAAATGCGGTCGGACCGAAGTGCAGTTTCCAGTAAACAAACCAACCACTTGCCATCATCGCAAGCGCCATCAATGTAACGCCAATGGTCTTGTGCTTCATTCTTTCGACGCCCAATGCCGCGAATAAGCCGCGAGCAAAGCGCACAGCGGTTTGCGAGCCGGAGCACACGAAGCGTACGGCTTGAGGCACTTGTTGGGCACGCTATTCCTCCTCGTGCGCCTCGAGTTCAGGGCGCTCTCGCTCATCAACTCTGAATTTCTCTCGCAAAACGTCAATCACTGCCTTGACGTGTGGACCAGATCGCGGCGACTTCACTTCGTGTGTCGTGACGGAAGAGAAGTTGTCGACCTGCACCTTGTCATCTCCATCGAAGAAAACCCATATCCATGATTCGCCCTACACGCCATCGCGGACGATAGGGAATCTGTTTCGGAGCATCCCTGCTATCTCGTCGTGCCGATCCACCGCGGATCCTTTGTACTGAAGCTGGGCGAATATCATAGAAACATTCTCGCTAGAGACGACGACGTAAATGTCCAACTAGAAACAGGGGACGTACTCGTCGGGATTGAAGACGACATGATGTATAGCCGCGCGGGACTTATTCTTTCCATCTCATGGGCGTATCCACGCTCGTAAAGCGGAGTTGGGTCTTCGATATACGACTTCCGGCTCTGTGCATGGCAAGGCTAGTCAGGCACGGTGGCTGCGTCAATTCTGCATGTAATGCAGAATTGACGCAGCCCCACTGCTCCGTGGGAAGTCCACCGGTGGTGAAGCCTCTCTTTGGGTTGTTGTTACGGACTGCCATAGCGAGGAACAAGCCAACCCCGATATCGAACCAATCTCCCCACACCGGGCAAGCCGATTTCGACATCGAATGTAAATCGGCCTTCTGCATCGACTCGTTCATACGCTCGCGTCCACGGTACAAGCAGCCGAGGTAAGGAAAGTATTCCCACCTTAGCGCTCACGATTTTCATGTCGATTCCTTGCGCATGACCGTCGATAACCAGCGTGAAGCGAATAGGTCCGAACTGTTCGGTCAATCGTCCGTTTCTGCCATCAATGCCGAGCGTGCTTTCAAAGCTCGAGTTTCCGAATCGACGCCGCCAAATTTCGCGGCCAGCGCGAGGTTCCAGAACGACTTCAACAGGAATGTCACTTGCCGCGGGTGGAAAACGAAACAACCGTGCGAATAAGTTGCCGATGAAGTTGTCGGCTTTGTCGACTTGAGCAATTCCACTGAAGACTCTTGTTCCGCGGGGACTGTGTAATTCCCGGATAACCGGCGGTAGGTTTCCGAATGCGTCGCCCAGCACTCGCTTGAAGAGTGAATCAATGTGCTTAATTTCGCGATACGTTTGAATTTTAAGTCCTTCGGCTTCGTCGAGAATTTCACTCAAGGTCAATAGCCCCACACACGCCATGGCACCGCGCCGCGACTCCTGCCCCGATAACAGCCTTCGTATGAGAGCAAGCGCAGGCAGAGTGGGAATGTAAGGCCCCTCTCCCGCTTCGGCGATCAGACCCCAGTGCGCGCTGATACGGCGACCGTCATCATCGTAACCAAGAGCCTCAACCAGCATGCCTCCACGGTCGGTTCCAAATCGTTCGAATTTCTCCGCAACGGCATGCAGTGCAGGCGCCCACGGAATCAGCGACCGCAGAAGTCGCGCTCGAACCAACAAACTTAAAATCCAAAGCCCGCAATGCAGAATGCCAAGCTCAAGGCCCGCATAGAAACGCGCCGTGCGAACGCTGGGGAAACGCTGTGGAATGAGATCGAGATCCGGCGTCTCACACAGCGAGAACCACCGAATCTGGAGTCCTTTTAATCGCCGTCGATGTAGCAGTGACCAGCCAACGCGAGTGCGTGTCACACCATTCTCACGCAGTAACACCGGCCGCCCCACATAAGAGAGAATCGCCCGCACTACGGAAATCCCTCGGGGCGCGCGATTACCAGGCGAGATAATGACGTTGATTTCTTCTGGTGTTCCCGCCTCCGCTTTGAGAGCGTCAAGGACCGCATGCGATAGCGATGGTGTAGAACTCGCACAACACACCGCAAGGACATCCGCCTTCAACGCTTCTTCATGGAGTGCGGTAAAGCGGGGAACATAGTCGCGGGCATCGGCCAAATCCACGAAATGACATCCTGCAGCGATTGCCACGCGGGCGAGACGCGGCTCTTGTCCTTGGAAAGGTCCTGAGGCATCCACCACGATCGACGCTCCACTGCTCCGAAGTTCTTCGGACGTCACGTTGTCCCGATCGATGACGTAAGGACGCAACGTTGCACGCAACGGCATTGACGCCAGTAACGATACGACTCGTGCGGCCTTCACATACGATCTTCCGCCGATCAGGATATTGCAATCGCAGGACAGCGCTAAGCGTTCAGCCAATCGCGATCCGAACACGCCTCCGCCACCGACGATCAGGACAGTGGCAGTCATCAATGCAAAGGAGAATATAGGAAACGAGCGCTCTGTTCCTCAGAGGGCACGATGCAGTGTTCGGTTCGTCCAAAGAGGCGGTAGCGATTGCGGGCAATCCGATCGTAGAGCCAGTCGCGTAATGCTCTTGGAACCACCCTCAAGATCTTCGCCCATCGCCATCCCGGCAGGAAATCTAGCACTGCCAAAGCGGAGTCCGATTTGAAATAGGCCATGCCGTCGATGATGACGGCGTTTGTTTCCGGTGCGGCCGGATCAATATTGAGCCGGCACGCGACGTCCGCTCCGATTTTTCCTTGAATCGAGGCAAATCGGAAATGCCCGCCCGAATCTCTCGAGAGAACAAACCTGACCCAAGCCGAGCACAGAACGCACTCGCCGTCGAAAATCACCAGCTTGTCCGGCAGACCTGCAACTCTCTGCGGATTGAACGAAGCTCTGATGGTTGGATTTCTAGGCATAGCTCAAACTTGCACGCTGCACACTTCAGTCGAGCGAACGGATTAGAATGCCTAACTAGAAAGTAGGAGGTGTAATTGTCGACATTGAAGGCGACATGAGATACAGCTGTATGTGATTTATGCAGTCCATCCTATAAGCTTATCCATGTTCGTAAAGCGGAGTTAGCTTTGCGATATACGATTTTTAACGCTGTACGCGAGAAGGTTAGCCAGGTACGGTAGTTACGTCAACTTTGCGCAAGCTTTGGTCCCAATACTGACGCCATGCGGAACGTCCGTAGATAACTGAACAACCGATTTCTTTGGATTGAATCGGGGCGACACTGAATGGCCATTCATAGCTATTGACCTTCGAGTGCCCTCAACCGATCCTCCTACCTCCGTTGGATCGAAAACAAGAATGGAGCTTAGAATGACTGCAGCAGTAACCTTGCGGAAAGCGTTGCAGGATTTCTATACGGAAAATGGCTTCGCTTCAGACGGTGGCGTAAGCAGTAGCACTTGGTCACTGTTTGGCTGCCGAGATTTGAAAGTGTACCTTCCTAATTTCGAATGGCGACGCAAGGCGATTCCATTCCACGACCTGCACCACGTCATCACAGGATATGAGTTCTCTCCTACAGGCGAGTTTCAAATGGCCGCGTGGGAGTTCGCCGCTGGGCGTTATCCGAATGTCAATACAACCCTCTTTTGCCTACCGCTCATCTCCATGGGTGCCGTCGTGATACCTCGGAAAACCTTAGCGGCGTTCATTCGGGGTCGTCGAAGCAGAACACTCTACAGAATGAAGAATATCGACCGCCTGCTCGATTTCACCGTGGAGGAAATGCAAGCCGTCGTGTTGCCTCAGAGGGAAATCTCTCCAACATTCCGCGACTATTGGCGTTTTGCCATGCTTGTGATGGCATCGGCAATGCTCGCGCTTACTCCAATCGCAATTCTGGTCGCTTTATATTTTTTGGGGACCTAAGCAATGGCCACACATGGCGGTGCCGCCGAAGGCGCCTACAAAGTGAATTCCTTAGTGCTAACGGCAGAGGTCAGCCCGGTTGAGGGAAGGATCGTATGGGATACACCGCGGTCACTGTGGAACACGTTTATCTTTGCATCGGCGCTGATCCTTGGACCGCTCTATTTTACTTGGAGCGCATTTATCGTTTTTCTTGCCCTCAGCGCCGTGACATTGTGCGCCGGCCATTCGGTCGGATTTCATCGCCGCCTAATCCATCGCAGTTTCAAATGCTCAAAGTCAGTGGAGCATTTTCTAGTTTGGATGGGAACGATTGTCGGCATCGGCGGTCCACTCTGGACGATTCGCACGCATGACACTCGCGATTGGTCGCAACGCCAGCCACTTTGCCACGACTACCTCGCACATCGACAGGGATTACTTAAGGATGCGTGGTACAACCTGCATTGCAAAATACTTCTTAAGAATCCGCCGAAATTCGATCCAGGCTCGGAAATCCGTAACGACAAATTCTATGCATTCTTGGAACGGACGTGGATGTTGCAACAACTGCCGATTGCGATAGCGCTGTATGCGATAGGAGGACTGCCCTGGATCGCTTGGGGAATATTTGCTCGTGTTGCCGCGTGCACCACGATGCATTGGTTTATCTCGTATTTCGCGCATACGCGCGGACCGCAGTCTTGGCTTGTCGACGGAGCGGGCGTGCAGGCGCACGATGTTCCGCTAGCCGCGATTCCCACCTTCGGCGAGAGTTGGCACAACAATCACCATGCTTTT
Organism: uncultured Steroidobacteraceae bacterium; assembly: GCA_964597495.1. GTDB lineage: Bacteria > Pseudomonadota > Gammaproteobacteria > Steroidobacterales > Steroidobacteraceae > CAZQYC01. The sequence goes on from CAZQYC010000004.1 coordinate 13,471, forward strand.
CCAGCTTCCGCTAGACATGGATTGTATCCAGGACAGATCGACATCGGCTGGCACTTCGTTCAATTGCTCAAACTGGCGGGACTTGCTTGGGACATCCAAGTCCCGAGCAATCTGCCGCCACGCGCAGGCATTACGCGCGTCGCCGGTAGTGGCGCATATCCTGCGAAGAACAAATAGATAAATTAATCTTCCCGTTCTCCTTCCGCTCATCGCTCCTTACGACGGTATTTTTGAAGCAGGTTCGTGTGATTTAGGGCAGAACGCTCATTTATCACCGTGTGCCGTCCTTATTTGCGCTTAGGAACTCCAAGATGAAGAACCCGAGGGTCAGCGCGGTCCAGATGATGCCAGCCATCAGAAGCCGTGACGCTGTTGGAGTTGTACCGGTATCTAAAACGCTTTCAGACGGCTGGCGAGGATTGTAGTGAACCACCAGTTCAGACGCCTTCTGCAAGCGCGTAAATAGATCAAGCTGAGCCTGGCGTGATGGGCTTGCGCTATAGCCAAAGGCGATCCGTGTAGATGTGTACTTCACACCTCTGACCGAGTAGGCGTACTCGACGTTGACCTGATAGGTGGTTGCGGACCCATCCGCATCCATCGAGTCGTCGAATTCCAAGGTTTGGATACGGCCTGTTGTGGTCGGCCAAACACGAGACTGAGCTGCCTTCGAGCGGATTCGGTAGCTAAAAGCAATCATACCGATGCCGACAGATAGAAACAGCAGAAGGACGAAGAAGGTGCCGGCCGACATTAATTGAGGTCTCTTGATGGCTCCACTGCCGTGGCCTTCTGGGCGTTAGCGCACTTTGATTTCACGTTTCGCCTCCTCGATCGCTGCATTGACCACTTCGATTGGAAGGTCGCCATCAATCGTTCGGAAGGTGAAGCCGCCGGTAGCATCCCAGAATGTGACCTCAGCGACCACTGACGATTCTCCGAAGGTGCCTCGATGAAGTCGGAAGCCTTCGCAGCCGGCGTCTCGATCCTCGAATCGTTCGCTCCAATATTCCGAATCACCCCACGACATTTTCATTTCACGGCCAACGTTTGATTTGAGGCGCAGGTTGTGGTCAATACATCGCCTTCGAAGCTGTTGTCGAGCAGCATGCTCATGAGCCATGAATTTGTCCAGGCTAAGAACGGGAACGTAACTTGTACTAGTGCGTTTACTGCTTGTAGATCATCGACGCGGGAGAAGCTTGTGGCGAAGTTCATCACAATTGGGTACGGAGATGCTGCAGGGTACGAGCGTACCGAATCATCCCTACGGGACGCCGCACACGCGCATGACGCACGCCTGAAAGTCGGCGGCGCCTTGATCGGCGTTGCGGGCGCTCCAATGCAAGTTCGTAACCACGACAGTAAAGGCTTGAAGACTACAGGTGGTCCGTATATGCGCAGCGATTTGCCAATTGCAGGATTTGCCGTCATCGAGGCGGCGGATTTACAAGATGCCATCAAGTTAGTCTCCAGAACGCCGTGTGCCGTAGCTCATGGCGTGGTCGAGGTCTGGCCGCTTCAATCGATGCCCTAAAAGGGTCAAGGCCGATGCCTCGCCACGGTGATGCCCGACATTCCGGTCCAGGAAGCCGAGCAATGCTCGCGCTTGTTAGACATCTTGAACCTCATGCTCGAACTGGGTGAAGCAGATGTTTATTGTGCTGCCGCGCGAAAAGATGAGCTCATGAACTAGTAGGTCATCGTCGAGTCGAATCTCGTGTGTGATGAGGTCACCATGACCTGTCTGATTCGATGGAGGAAACCGAAAGGCGCGAGGAGTTTGAATGCTGTAACTGATCACACCCATGTAATTAATCAGAATCCTTTTGTCATGGAATGGCCCGAGATAACAGGTCCTGATGCCAATACTGCGAACCCCATGCTTAGTTCCTTCTGCACACTCGACAATGTTGAAGAATTCAAGCCATGAATCGTGCAAGCTAGAATGACTACTCAGATCGAAATTCGATGCGTTGGACGCAAACTCATATACATTCCGCGGAAGACGGGCGCGAATCGTATCGAGATACTCTGCATATCTTCCGTATTCAATCGGCTCACCCAATTTTTCGAGTATGTATCGCATCTTCTCTGATACCACTTAACACCGTTTGTTAGTCTGCATTAATTATTTCGCCTGGATCGACAAAGAACATGCGCTTCCAGCCCTGTGTACCGCTTGCAACTTTCCACACTCGCGGTAGAAGCTGAAGAACTGCGTAGTGCAAATGTGGGGCTTTTCCAACTGCATTACCGGAGGTACCCACAGTGCCTAAAGTCTCTCCAGGCGCTACGAATTCAAGAATTCCCGCGCTCGATTCGCGCAGGTGCGCAAAATAATGAATACGCCACTTTGGTCCGAGCACAGCCACGACGTTTCCACCGATACCCAAGCGACCGCGATAGATCACCACACCATACACCGGTGCAACGACCGGACGTCCCGCTGGCGCGAAGATGTCGATGCCCTTGTGAACGCCCGAAGCGCCCCACGGTTCATACCAGAACGACTGTTTATTCCAGTCTGCAATCGTCGCCGAGTCGACCGGAATGCACCCCCGCTCTGGTACGAGGAATGGAATCACTACTACAGCAGCCAGCAGCAGAAGAACGGTGGTTCGCTTTCTCATTCGTGTCCTTCGACCTAACGCTCGTCTTTTTTGCTTATGCCCAACGCCTCTATTCAGTGACGCGTCGCTTCGCTTTCTTGAAACTGCGAGTCTAGCCACGCCGCAAAAGATGCAACTGCCGACCGGAATTCGCTCTCTGAGCACCGCGCCCATTTTATGGGTTGGTCGTACCTTTGAAAAAGGACACAGATCATTCCAGTGGCGTCCCTGATACAAAATGACTTGACGCGATCAAATTGTCTGTCGACGCAGGTTAGGAAATTGTACTTGCTGTAGCGGGCCGAATCTTCGGCGACTCTAAGATCCGACTGGCCGCTATCGATGTATAGAGCGTTGTCCAAAAGGTGAAATATGCCGACATAGTCCAGTCCTTCGAATGACGTGTCCCACAACGTGGAGAGATAGTTCGATTTCTCTTTCAGGATCTCTGCTGGACCACCGATACCGCAATGTTCCTCCGTTAAGTCTCCTATTGTTTGGCCGGCAACATGAACTGCCATTCGGCCAAAGATGCTAGCGCCGATAGGACGCGGATCAGCGTGAACTTCAATCGCGAACTTCGTAGCGTCGCCAAATATCATTGCCTTGCTGTCCAACGTTCAGCCTAAGGTGCGCGGCTTCGCAGTTAGGTTGCATTCTTAGGCGCGACACGATGGATGGTCTTCAACATCTCTAGCGCTTGCTTAGTCGGCACACTAGGTTCGCCGTTGACAAGAATGGTGAATGTGATTTGTAACTCTTTGAGCATAAGCGCGCCCTGGGCGAGATATTTGTACCCATCTGGTTCCGGGGACCGATCCGTGGCCGAGAAGTAGTAACCCGTGGCCTCAGTCCCCGAAAGCGGCTGCAACGGAAGAGCGGGCTCGACTGCCTGTGGTTTAGCGTGAGTGGCAGCGCCTTGCACTAGGCTCTGAATTTCACTGAGCGTAGGCGCTTTCGCGGCGCCTATGGGCCAGACAGGCGTGATCAGCATTTGGAAGGCACCCGGAGACTTCGCAACGATGACGATGGTGGGCGGCAAATCATCCCTGGGCCGATTCACTGTGGCATCCCACCCAGACGGCACCGATATAGCAAGAGCGTCACGACCTGGAAGGCTCACGATAAGCTCTGCCGCAAGAGCCGAGCTGGATATAGCGAGCGTTGCTAGGATCGCTGCAAACACATTCTTCATGTGACCTCCGTCGTTGTGTGTGTTCGATGCAATGTAACGTCATGCTTGAGCCGCGCGTTGCCTTAAACGCGTCGACTTGAGGCATTTATTGGAAGTCATTTTCACGCAGCAGCCTCGGCCCACGCCAGCGGCATCGGAAGCGGTGCTGCAGCGAACTCAAAGTGAATGACACGCCGAGGCTTCGCCGAAGTTACCTTGCGGGAAGCATGCAAGATAAGAGGGCGCAACAACAATGCATCGCCGGCCTCAACAGCGCACAGATACCTGCCATTTTGCTCGGCTGCGGGGGCAGCGTCACTCGCTCTGAGGCGACCGAAACGATGTGAGCCAGGCGAGACCCACAGCGCTCCGTTTGTTTCGTCGGCCGGATCGAGGTGCAACCGAACGGTGAGCATCTGCTCTAGAACCGGTAAGGGTGGTTGAACGTGCACAACACCCTCCTTAATGGACCAAGACGCGTAGCCTTCGATGTCTTCCTGGCTTGTCACCGCAATGGTTAGGTCTTGATGCCACGCCACCTGCCAATTTGAATCCGAGCTCTTATTGAAGAGGATTGAGCGGACCATCTTCGCACTGGGACCGAGTACGGACTCGACGAGCGAACGCACAGCCACCGATCGAGCAAGCTCTGCGACACTTGGCACCTTTGCCGCGAGCCCACGGACTCCCGCTGGCGATTGCAGCAAACTCTCGTCAAGATCTCGAGCGAGTTGCAGCCGGGAAGCGTCGTTCAGGACTCCCGGGATGATTGCGAATCCATTGCGTTCGATACTAATCGAAAGTGTCACGTGTTCGTCCTGAATGCTTTCCAACGACATAGCTAAGCCACACTGTCTTCAGCGCGTCGGCCTTGAGCGGCTTGTTATAAGTCATGGACCCAGCCACCCGTTCGCGCATGATTGCCGCAATGAATGCAAACGATTGAACCGATCAAATCGGGTTGAGAAACCGCTCGAAACGCGGACCGTAATGGCGATTCATATCAAATGACAACAATATCCGCTCAGCACGCCCGACGATTTGTTCGCGATCCACAACGCCGAAGAAACGCGAGTCGTAGCTGTTGTCGCGCGAATCGCCCATCATGAAATACTTGCCCTCGGCAACGGTGATCGGACCGAAGCTGCGCATGGCTCGGCGTGACGGCAATATCATCGTGTTATGCGCGGCGCCCGGGCCGTGTTCGATGGTGAGAATGGGTTTTGGATCTTCGTAGACTTCTCCTTTCACGGGTTCGACATCCACAATGTCGTATTTCAAACGCTTGCCGTTCACGATTAATACTTCGTCCTTGAGCTCAACGGTGTCGCCGGGAACTGCAATGACCCGCTTCACCAAGCGCTTACCATCCTCCGGCGAAAAGAACACGACCACATTCCCTGCATGCGGATTGTCCCAGCGCATAATCCGTTTGAACGTCAGCGGCACACGCAGGTCGTACGCCAATTTGTTCACGTAGATAAGCTCTCCTTCCAAGAGCGTCGGTTTCATCGAACCGCTGGGCACCCAGTTCGAGTCGGCAATCGCCGAACGCAGCGGGATCACGACGAGGGCTATCAGCAGATACGGCCAAATCCATTCGCGCCAAATCTTTAGTGCCGAAAAGCGAGATAGATGGTTCATAGAGGTGCTACGCAGCCAGAGAACACCTTTTCGACTTGAAGACTGAGCGCAAGTTCAGTGTCCTTTTATCGACTGGGATTACCTATTGGGTCTTTTTTTGATTAGGATCCTGGCCCGCTCGTGCTCGAGATAGGGCTTCAAGAGTCTCTTGCACGTCCTCGCGCATAAATAGATCGCGCGTCGACACTTCAAGTTTGCGTTGCCAATTCGCGTGCTCGGTGTGCGTGCCGGGAACATTCACCGGCGCGGTCATACCGATCAGGTCTTCCAGTTGCACTAGAACCAATGCGGCCTGCGACTCGCCGAGAAAAAGATGGATGGCCCGCGCCAGCGCCGTCGAGAATTCAGGCAGCGGATCGTGGTCTTGCCAATACCAAAGATCGGCAGCTCGCAACGCACGTAACAAGGCGCAACGATCGGCTTCGCGTTCGGCGCGCAATTGATGAATGGTCTCCGGCGTCGGATATAACCGGAGTCGATCGCGCAATTCCATGTCTTCGCCTGTCCACCAGGCTTTGAGTAGCGGCAAGTCGTGCGTAGTGGCGGTCGCGACGGCAGGCCGCACATATTCACCGGGAGACTTGAAGCGCTGGCCGTCCTTTTCGAAGAGCACTACTTTATAGTGATAAAGCCGATGCGCCTCCATGGCGTGACGCATCTCGTCGGGCACCGTTCCAAGGTCTTCGCCGATGATCAAGCATTGCGCGTTGGTGCTTTCACGAACCAGTATCGACATGAACGCATCGAGCGGATAGTGCACATACACGCCTTCGGTGGCGCCAAATCCGCGAGGCACCCACCAAAGACGAAACAAAGACATCACATGATCGATGCGCAGTGCGCCGACATGCCGCGTATTGGCGCGAATCAAGTCGATGAACGGAATTAAATTGGCTTGTTGCAGTTCATAAGGATCGATCGGCGGGATGCCCCAATCCTGCCCGTTGAGCGCAAGCGGATCGGGCGGCGCGCCCACCGATGCGCCGGTGACATACAAGCGTTGGTTCGACCACACTTCGGAGCCTTCCGGATTCGCACCCACCGCGAGATCGCCGTAGAGGCCGATGCGCATGCCTTTCTCGCGCGCATGCCTTTGTGCGGACGCGAGTTGCTCGTCGGCAAGCCATTGTAGATACGCGTAGAACTCGATGTCGGTGACGTTCTCCTCCGCAAAATCGCGAACTGACGGCGAATCGATGCGGCGAAAATCTTCAGGCCAGTGGCGCCAGCCGCCGCCAACCGTTTCGCGAAACCGTGCATCGAGCGCATCGAACAAGGCATGCCGCTTAAGCGATTCACCGCGCTCCGCTTGAAAGTCGCGGAACAAGCGCGCGCGTGGAGCGTCATTTTGTATATGCGTGCTCAGAAAATCGGCATAGAGCAGGCGCAGCGCGCAGAGCTTCAGCGTCGCCACCTGTTCGTACATCACCGTTCCGGCATGGCGCAATTCCGCCAACGCCGTTTGAAACGAGGCTTTGCTATATAAGGATTGCAGCGCTTTACAGGCTTCAAATTCCGGAACGGCTTCGATGTCGATGTAGAGAACGTTTAGAAATGTCCGAGTCGACGGACTGTACGGACTGCAGTGCGACGGATCGGCGGGAAAGAGCGCATGCAGGGGATTCACGCCGATGATGTCGCAGCCGAGCGGTGCGGCAAGTTCGATCAACTCGCGCAAGTCGCCGAAATCGCCGATGCCCCAGTTGCGATCCGAGCGCAACGTATAAAGTTGGATGCTGAAGCCCCAGGCTCGCTCCGAATCCAGGAAGCCGGGTTGATGGCACGATTCGCCGTTGGTTTGTCCCGTTGAACTAGATGCAGAAATTTTCGATAACGCGCTCTGCAAGCGCGCATCATCGTCCACCGGCAAACCCATCGACGCGAGCACGGCACGACGCGCTTCGCTTGAAAAATAACGCAGCGTGCCGGCGTGATCGTAGTACGCCTCGCCCAAACCGCGCCGTCGTGCAAGTTCATCCAACAAGGCTTGGCGGTTTTCGACCATTCCCTTTAGTGAGCCATATCGCGTGAGGAATGCAGACTGGCCGGTGCGTACCCGTCGGCAAGCAGGGCGGAGGAATGCGGCGCAAGCTCGTAATGATCCCCCGTCACTCTCCGCAAGGCGTGTTCGTGCGGCTGCCAGCGCGAGGTGTCGAAGACGACTTGCCATTGCACGTCGCGCAACGCCGGAGGAAGCTTAAAGTTGATAGGCCCATCGCCAGCGTTGCATAAATAAAGCAAATGCCCATTGGCATTGCCGTGCATGTCGGAGAACACATGCCCGATCAACACGCCGATGGAACGCGCGTCCGGATCGTGCCAGTCGCCTGCCGTCAATTCGTCGCCATTCGGATGACGCCAACTTATATCTTTATGCTCGCGATCCGCCTGGCGCGCGCCTTTCAAAAAGGTGTCGCGGCGCAAACCCGGCGAACGCCGCCGCAAGGCCAGGAGCGCACTCACGAAATCGGTGAGCGGCAGATACTCTTTCGCACGCTGCCAATCTACCCACCCGATTTCATTGTCCTGGCAGTAAGCATTGTTATTACCGCGTTGCGTTCGGCCGAACTCATCGCCGGCTTGCAACATGGGCACGCCTTGCGAGAGCAACAACGTACCGAGCAAATTTCTCATTTGCCGTTGACGCAGATCCACTACCTGCGGGTCGTCGCTCGGGCCCTCGACGCCGCAATTCCAGCTTAAGTTGTAGCTGTGACCGTCGCGATTCTCTTCGCCGTTCGCTTCGTTGTGTTTGTCGTTATAGGCGACGGTGTCGAAGAGCGTGAACCCATCGTGGCAACTTACATAGTTGATGCTGGCCGTAGGCCGCCGGCCGCTGGCGCGAAAGAGATCGCTCGATCCGGCAAAGCGTTCCGCGAATCGGCCGAGGTCGCCGGGATTACCGCGCCAGAAGCCGCGCACCGTGTCGCGATACAAATCGTTCCACTCGGACCAACCAGCAGGAAAGCGGCTCAATTGATAGCCGTCAGGACCGACATCCCACGGTTCGGCAATCAACTTCACGTAGCGCAGGCTCGATTCGGCGGCAACGGCTTTGAAGAAACCCGCATCGGTGCGGAAACGGCCGTCGTCTCGGCCGAGAACCGGCGCCAAATCGAAACGGAAACCGTCGACATGCATTTCTTCCACCCAGTAGCGCAGGCAATCGATCACGAGCTGCAAGGTTGGCGCATGACCGATTGCAATCGTATTACCGCAGCCGGTGCGGTCCTGGTAGTGACGCGCTTCGCCCGGATCGAGCCGATAGTAACCGGTGTTATCGAATCCCTTGAGACTCAAGGTCGGTCCTAATTGATTGCCTTCGACGGTGTGATTGAACACCACGTCAAGAATCACCTCGATGCCGGCCGCATGCAGCGCTTTCACCATCCGCTTGAATTCCTGCACGGGATCGTCGATGGCATAGTCGAGTGCGGGCGTGAAGTACGCAAGCGGGTTATATCCCCAGTAGTTGGCGAGGCCGCGCTCGAGCAATGCGCGTTCGCTGACGAAGGACTGCACCGGCAAGAGCTCGATCGCGGTGACACCCAGTCGTTTGAGGTGCGCGATCACCGCGGGTTGCGCAAGACCCAAGTACTTCCCTCGAAGCCTTGCAGGCACATCCGGATGCGTTTGCGTAAATCCTTTCACGTGCAACTCGTAAACCACGCTGTCGCGCCACGGCGTGGCCGGCGGGTGATCTCCGCTCCAATCAAAAGCCGGATCAACGACTCGACTCTTATATATATAGGGTGCGCTGTCTCGCGAATCGAGTTTATTCTCGGATTCCTCGCCAGCGAAAGCGAACAACGATTCATGCCAGTGAAATGCCCCGGTCAGCGCCCGCGCATAGGGATCGACGAGCAGTTTGTGCGGATTGGACCGCAAACCATGCACTGGATCATAAGGTCCGGCCACGCGATATCCGTATTTGAGGCCGGGAACTCCTGCCGGTGCGGGCAGGAAACCACACGCAACGCCGTTAGTTAACTGCGGCATCACCAATCGGGCGTATTCAACGTCGTGCGCATCGAACAAGCACAACTCGATCCGTTCGACTTCTCCGCAATGAACCGCAAAATTGACGCCGTTGCCCGTCCAAGTCGCGCCAAGCGGACTCGGCTCGCCGGCCGATAACTCAATTGCTGAAACGTGTGCTAAGGCAGCCTCTGAACTCATGTATACATGGTGAAGCAAATGAGGCACGCAGGGAAGTCTACCCGGACCTGGATCGCGCTCGATTCCGGTAATTTCGTAGCCGCGCTCGAACCCGGTGCGGCAATGAAATCAGGCGCACCCGTATCGCTCGAACACGCGAAGGAAAGAAGTTCCAAGGAAGCTGCAACGGCATACGCGACGGAATGTCGGCAGCTTGATTCTTCTCGACGACGGATACGCCTGGACGCTAGCTCACGCCTCTCGACTCGCCTCGCGGTAAGACATCATCCGTTGCTGACGTTCATCCCAAAGACTCGCTTGAAAGCAGCCCAGAATATCTCGTGGCATTAGCGAGGTCACCGCTGGCGATTGCAGACCCGGGATGGCCGCCATTGCTTCCGGCAGGCGATAGAAGGGAATGCGCACGTTGACATGATGCACGTGGTGATACCCGATGTTTCCCGTAAACCACTTCATGACCTTGTTCAACCGTAAATAGCTCGAAGACAGCAGCGCACCTCGATAGAACGTCCAAGTCTCGGGCGTCAGCACACGCATTTGCTTGAAGCTGTGCTGGGCAAAGAACAGATAACTGCCCAGCACCGACGCCAGCGTCATGGGCAGCAAGATTACGAAGAAGGCGTTGTCGAAGCCGCCAAACACCGAAAGGACTGCGATGAGACCGCCGTGAGCCAAGATAGACAATGCCGAATCCCAGTGCTTGAGCGGATCGCGCAACAGAGGGAGCAACGTTATGCAGAACGCAAAGACCGTGATATAGCCGAAGAGCACGATGACGGGATGGCGGCTCGCGCGATAGGAGGCTCGTTCGCTGCGCGAGAACGTGCGCCACATACGCGTCGTGACCATGGGAAATGCCCCCGTCGTCTCGGTGGATATCTGACCCACATGACCGTGATGATGGTTGTGGCTCTTCTTCCACGAACGCGCCGGCGTGAGCACAAAACAACCGTAGACATGGAAGAGGATTGAGGCTAACCGCGATTCCCGCAGAATCGCTCCATGCATGAAATCGTGATAGGTGATGAAGGCGCGCACCATCAGCAAGCAGCCTAGAATTGCCAATGCGGTACGCAATGGCCACCACGCTACCAATCCGGCGCCGGTCAGCGCGGCAATCACCAAGGTAAAGACCGAAATCACGTGCGCCCAACTTCGAGCCACCGATTCACTCGCGAACGGACGCGTCGCCTGCAAGAGGTCGCGTCCTAACTTACCGTCGGCGAAATGTTCCGGACGATCGGAGTCGTATTGAAGACTAGCTGCGATCGACGCATCGTCCGGGTAGTCTGTTCTCATTAACGTCCTCCTCAATACTGATTTACCACGCCGCATCGTAGCCCTTTTCGAAATGAATTAGGCAAAACGCTCGAAAAGGTATACAAGGATCTTGAAATGAAAACTTACCGTCACCGCAGCAGCGCGATTCGCGAGGCATTGCCCTTTATCGCACTCAGCGACATTCCGGCCGAACACAAGAGTGTCGTCATGGAAGTGATCGCCCAGGCATTGAAGGATGCGGAGGAATCGGAACGGAGCGGCCTCAATCGCAGTAAGGTCGGGCCGTGGACGGCCGAGGAGTTACAAGCGGTGGCCGCGCGCCTCGACGGAAAGATTGCGGCGAATTGGCAGCACGCCGATGAGTTGGTGATCGATTTGGCGGCGCGCTTGAACCGCAACGCGGCCGACGTCAAAGAAAAGGCCAAGGAACTGGGTTTCGCCGCCGGCGTCGACTACCGAATCGCGCGGGAACGATGGGCTCGCGAGAATCCATGAATCAGAGCGAATACTTCATCGACCGGCATCGAGTGATCTTCGACTCCGGTATCGGCTGGCACTGCGTATGCGCTGAATTCGTCAAGCTGAACGACTGCAAGCATACGCGCGAGTCCGCCGGACGACGCGCGGCGCAAGAACTCATCAAAAATCGCCGGAAGCAAGCGTACGGCACCCTGGCCCTATTCTCGAACCGCATTACCGAATAAATCCCTCCTTAAACCGAATCAGTAACGCTCCTGGACGAAACGGACTACTAACCTCGTTGCCACACGACCATCGAGAGCGGCGGCAAGGTGACGCGGATGCGGTTCGGGAAGTCGTGCCATCCGTACGGCTCGGCATCCACCGTAAATTGAGTGCTATGCCCGGAACCGCCGAAGGCTACATCGTCGCTGTCCAGTACTTTGCGATAGCGGCCTTCGAGAGGAACGCCGAGCACGTAACCGGCACGAGGCACCGGCGTGAAATTGAAGGCAAAGATGAGCGCCGTATCGTTTTCCCACGAAGAGCGCCGTCGCAAAAAGGCGAAGACGCTTTCGTCGGCGTTATTCAGGTCGATCCATTGGAAACCGCCGCCGTCATGATCGGTGGCATGCAGTTCCGAATGCGTTCGATACAACCAGCCGAGCGATTTGTTCCAGTCGACTAAACCGCGATGATGATTCTGCTCGGCAAGCGCCCAATCGAGTTGCTCGTGATCGCGCCACTCGTGCCACTGACCGAACTCGCCGCCCATGAAAAGCAACTTCTTGCCGGGATGCGCCGCCATATAACCGAGCAGGAGACGGTAGTTGGCTTTCTTCTGCCAATCGTCGCCGGGCATTTTCGACAACAGCGATCGCTTACCGTGCACCACTTCGTCGTGCGACAACGGCAGCAGGAATTTTTCCGAGAACGCATACATGAACGAAAAGGTGATCAAATTGTGCTCGAAGCGGCGATGCACCGGATCGAGCGACAAGTAACGCAGCGTGTCGTTCATCCACCCCATGTTCCATTTGAAACTGAATCCCAACCCGCCAAGATGCGTGGATTGCGTAACACCCGGGAAGGCAGTCGACTCTTCCGCGATCGTAAGCACGCCGGGATGGTAGTGATGCACTGCCCAATTGGTTTGTTTTAGGAATTCGATCGCCTCGATATTTTCGCGGCCGCCGAACTTATTCGGAATCCACTGGCCGTCTTCGCGTGCGTAGTCGAGATACAGCATGGAGGCTACGGCATCGACGCGCAGACCGTCGATGTGAAATTCTTCGATCCAATAGAGCGCATTGGCAACCAGGAAGTTGCGCACTTCGTTGCGTCCGTAATTGAACACCTTCGTGCCCCATTCGCGATGTTCGCCCTGGCGCGGATCGGCGTGTTCATAGAGAGCCGTGCCGTCGAACTCCGCCAGCGCGTACGTGTCGCGAGGAAAGTGGCCGGGCACCCAATCCATCAATACGCCGATGCCGGCTTGGTGACAGCGATCGACGAAGCGCTTGAAATCCGCGGGCGAACCGTGACGTGCGGTCGGCGCGTAGTAACCCGTCACTTGATAACCCCAAGACCCGTCGAACGGATGCTCCGCCACGCCCATCAATTCGATATGCGTGTAGTGAAATTCACGCACGTACGGAATGAGGCGGTCGGCCAGCTCGCTCCAATTAAGATAGCCGTGTGCGCGATCGGCGTTGCGCCTCCAGCTTCCAGGATGAACCTCGTAAACGGAAATAGGCTCGCGTTCCGAATTCCAACCCTGCCGACGTTCGAGCCAGGACGCATCGCTCCACTCGTATCCTTCTAACGAGGTCACTACACAGGCGTTGTTCGGTCGAAGTTGCATTTGCATCGCATAAGGATCGGCCTTCAACATGACGCTGCCGTCAACGGTCCGCAGTTCGAATTTATAGAGCGCGCCGATGCCGACGCCGGGCACGAATAGCTCCCAAATTCCCGACGATTGCAGCGCATGCATCGCGTGCTTGCGCCCGTCCCAGAAATTGAAGTCGCCGACCACGCTGACACGCGCCGCATTGGGCGCCCACAAGGCGAAACGCACTCCCTGCACGCCGTCTAGCGTATCGGGATGCGCACCGAGTTTGCGATAGATGCTGTGATGATTGCCTTCGCCAAAGAGGTACAAATCCAGGTCAGATAGTTGCGGCGCGAAGTAGTAGGGATCGTGTTTGAGCACTTCGTGCCCGTCCCGGTAGCGAACGCGCAAACGATAGGGCGGCATCGGTCGCCGATACTCGAGCCTGCCTTCGAACAACCCGCCCGGATGCAGTTGCTTGAGCTTCACCCCCTGTGTCGGCGCTTGATCTTCCCAGAAAACGTCGACGCCAGTCGCGTCCGGTTCGAGGACGCGGACGATGCACAGCGGCGTTTCGTCGTTTCGAGCGATCTCGTGATAACCGAGTGCCGAGCGAGGTTCGCGATGCTTGACGTCGATCAGCGCTTGAATTTCGGCTGGGGCGAGGGTGGGTAACATCAAAAGAGTTTAGATACGGACGATGGCCTCTAGAGGACCGGCTTGATGTTCCAGATGGTGTCCGCATATTCGCGAATGCTGCGATCGCTCGAGAACGGTCCCATGCTCAAGGAATTGATCATGGCCTTGCGGCTCCACTGATCAGGATCGCGATACAACGCATCGACTCTATCCTGAGCCTGCACATAGGCATCGAAGTCCGCCAATACGAGAAAGTGCTCCCCGTCGCTCAACAAGAGATCGGCGATCGATTTGCTGCTCGCCAAATTGTCCGGCGAGAAATGACCGGTTTCGATAAGTTCGATCACGCGCTTGAGTTCGAGGTTTTTTTCCACGATCTCGTACGGATAATAACCGTGGGCACGCCGCGCGACCACCTGTTCGGCGGTCATGCCGAAAATAAAGATGTTCTCCTCCCCAACCGCGTCGCGAATCTCGATGTTGGCGCCGTCGAGCGTGCCGATGGTGAGCGCGCCGTTGAGGGCGAGTTTCATGTTGCCCGTGCCCGACGCCTCCATGCCGGCCGTGGAGATCTGCTGCGACAAGTCCGCCGCCGGCATGATTTCCTGGGCGAGCGAAACGTCGTAGTCCGGGAGAAAGCAAAGCTTCAATTTATTGCCGACTCGCGGATCGCTATTCACGACGTTCGCGACGTTATTGATCAACTTGATGATCGCCTTGGCAATCACGTAACCCGGCGCCGCCTTGCCGGCGATGATCACGACTCGCGGTACGACGTCGGCGGCCGGATTCGCCAGGATGCGCTGATAACGCAGAATGACGTACAGCAAATTGAGTAGTTGCCGTTTGTACTCGTGAATGCGCTTGACTTGCACGTCGAAGAGCGCTTCGATGCCGACCGTAATCCCCGTCAGCTCGCGAATCGTGCGGGCCAGCCGCGCCTTGTTGGCGCTTTTGATAACCCTGAACTGATGCCGCATGTCGGCATTATCGACCGCCCACTTAAGACGTTCGAGATCTTCCAGATCGTTTTCCCACACCGTGCCGAGCTGTTCGGTGAAGAACTGCGCGAGACCCGGATTGGCTTGCTTCAGCCAGCGGCGAACGGCAATGCCGTTGGTCACGTTGGTGAAGCGCTCAGGCCAGAGCTGCGCGAAGTCGGCGAAGATCGTTTCGCGCATGATGCGGGAGTGCAGTTTGGCAACGCCGTTCACTTTGTGCGAACCCACGGTGGACAGATAGGCCATGCGAACGCGGCGGTCGCCCTCCTCGCCGATGAGCGACATGCGCCGGCGGCGATCGTGATCATGCGGGAACCGTCCGCTCACTTCTTCGAGAAAATTCCGATTGATCTGATAGACGATTTGCAAATGACGCGGCAGGACACGTTCGAACAACGACACCGACCACGTTTCCAATGCTTCGGGCAGTAGCGTGTGATTCGTGTAGCTGCAAATGCGCTGCACGAGCGCCCACGCTTCGGCCCATTCGAGATTGTGTTCGTCGACCAGCAAGCGCATCAACTCGACGATGGTCAGCGCCGGATGCGTGTCGTTCAATTGGATAGCAACGGCCTCACCAAGTTCGTGAAGCGTTCGGCCTTCGGATAAGTGTTGCGAAAGCAAATCCTGCAGGGAAGCGCTGACGCAGAAGTACTGTTGCTTGAACCGCAGTTCCTTGCCCTGCGGCGTCGTATCGTCCGGATAGAGAACGCGCGATAAATTCTTGGCTTCGATTTGCTCCGCAACGGCCAACGCGTAATTTCCACCATTGAACGCTTCGATGTGAAACGGCGTCATGCCGCGGCCCGACCACAGCCGCAAATGATTCACGGTGGGACTGCGATTGCCCGGAATCAGGATGTCGTAACCGACCGCCCAGACATCGTGCGTGTGGACCCATTGGTGATGCAGGCGTCCTTGCTCGTCGCGCGTCGCATGGCATTCGCCGCCGAAACGCACGCGGTAACGCACACCGCCGCGGCCGCTCTCCCAGAAGTTTTGGAAGCGTAGCCAGGAGCTGGCTATTTCGCGCTGGTTGCCGTGCTCATCGATGACCTGTTGAAAAATGCCGTAGTCGTAGCGAATTCCATACCCCGTCGCCGAATAACCGAGCGTCGCAAGCGAATCGAGAAAACAGGCAGCCAGTCGCCCCAAGCCGCCGTTGCCAAGTCCCGGGTCTTCTTCTTCCGCGGCAATCGCATCCAGGTCGTGCCCAAGCGACTGCAGCACTTCACGCACTTCCTCGAGCAAGCCGCTATCAAATGAAGAAAGCGCATTAACGAGGCTGCGCCCGAGCAGAAATTCCATCGAGAGATAGCACACGCGCTTGACGCGCGCATGGGCCACACGCCGGCGCGTAGCAAGCCACCGTTCCGCCATTTCCTCGCGAATGGCGATGGCGAGCGCGTCATAGATATCGCGGCGGGTGCTGCTGGCGATGTCTTTGCCGAGCGAGCGCTCGAGCCGATCGATAATCGCTTCACGTATCGCACCGCGCCGTAGCGGCACGGAACTGACGACACTGGCGGTACGCGGAACGGCACTCACGGCAAATTAACTCCAGTTACTTCTTCTCCGACGCGGGTTCGCTGGCGTTCTGGTTGGCGTTTTGGGCGGTGGCGAAATACGAAGGCGGGCGGTCGAGGCAACGGGTCTTGCCTGCCGGAACAGGCCGAGCATTGGCAGGAGCCGGCGGGATCACGAGTGAATTGGAGCGATCGGGCGCCGTTAGCCCCTCGGGAGCGCGCAAGGACGGCACGCTTGCAGCTGCCATATAAGGTGCCTTCGAATAGTCGCAGGTCGGCTCCGATTTGCAGGCTACCAGCCCGCAAGCTCCGACTAGTAGTACTGCGATTTTTAACTTTGAAACAAACATCTATAGGCCTTTGACTCGTGCGAGAAGCGTCACCGTACCGTTGCCGCGACATGAAGTCCAGCGGTGCATTGCTGCAATAACTTTTTCGTCTCGGCCTCGGTCAAATCGCGCCACTGGCCGATTTTCAAAGTGCCGAGTTCGATGTGCATGATCCGAATGCGTTGCAAGCGCCGTACCCGATAGCCGAAAACCGCGCACATCCGGCGAATTTGGCGATTTAGCCCCTGCGTAAGCGTGATTCCGAAAACGGCCGAGGCCAGACGCTTAGTCCGGCAAGGGCGGGTCACGGTTCCCAAAATGCGCACACCGGCTGCCATCCCGCTCAAAAATGCGGCAGTGACCGGCTTGTCCACGGTCACGACGTATTCCTTTTCGTGTGCGTTCTCCGCCCTGAGCACGCGATTGACGATGTCGCCGTTGTTGGTCAGCAAAATCAATCCTTCGGAGTCCTTGTCCAAGCGGCCGATCGGAAAGATGCGTTCGTCGTGCCCGATAAAGTCGACAATGTTGCCTTCAATACTGCGGTCGGTCGTGCAAGTAATGCCCACGGGCTTATTGAAGGCAATATAGACATCTTGAGGCTTCGACTTGAGCGATTTGCCGTCGATCAAAACATCGTCGCCGTTGTTGACTTGAGTGCCAAGCGTGGCGACCACGCCATTGATCGAAACGCGTCCGGCTTCGATCCAGCTGTCCGCTTCGCGCCGCGAACAGACGCCGGTGTCGCTGATGAATTTATTGAGGCGCATTACGGCGGCAGAATCGAAAAACTCATCCCCCAACCCGTTTTGCTTTGAAGCCCAACTTGGACAACTCCGCAACTAGCGTATCGCGGTGCTCGCCTTGGATTTCGATGACGCCATCCTTGACGGTACCGCCGGTACCGCAACGCTTCTTCAACTGAGTCGCCAACTTCTCCAGGTCCGCGTCATTTACCGGCACGCCGCTTACGAGCGTGACGCCTTTGCCGGCTCGACCCTTGGTCTCGCGGCTAACGCGTATCACGCCATCACCGTGTGCCGGCTTGGTGGCTCCTTTGCAGACGCAGGCGGTCACGGCACGCAAGCATTGGGGACAGAGACGGCCAATGCCCGTGCTATAGACCAAACCGCCGTTCTTGTTCGCCATGCTACGAAACCTCTGTTGTTGGCCGGCCAAAAGCGGGGCTGTCGCGCAACGGCAATACCGGCACGAACAACGTGATGAACAGACCGAGGCCGATAATCCACAGCGCGCCGAGCAGCATCGAGACAATCGAGACGGAAAAGCCTTCCTTGATGCCACGTTCGATTCGCGAGGCGATTCGATCGAGCGTGGCCGGAGGTAGTTCGATACCGCGGGCTCGCGCACCAGTCTCGACTTCGGCACGAATGCTTCCAGGATTCATGGCTCGCGCCTGCATATGCCCGAGATCGATTTTTTCGGCCGCCATTCCCGGAACGTCGGGCAGACGCTTGGGCAACTCTCGCACCAAGTTATGCGTCAGTATCGTTCCGAATATCGCAATGCCGACGGTCGAACCGATCTGACGAAAGAACTGACTGCTGCTGGTGGCGATGCCCAATTGATTCAACGGCGCGGCATTCTGCACGGCGATGCTGTAAAGACTTTGGGCCGGGCCTAACCCCACTCCCACGAGCAACAAGCGCCAATTGAGTTCGCGGATAGTCGTGTCCGGGCCGATCTGCGCGAGCAACACGACACCTATAAATAGAGTGATACAACCGACAATCATCAGCGGTTTGTAACGGCCGGTCTTTCTCACGTAGCGCCCGCTGATCATGGCAGTGCCCATGAGTCCCAGCATCAACGGCAACATCGAAAATCCGCTGCGCATCGCGTTCACGCCGAGTACCAGTTGCATGTAGAGAGGCATAAACATCACGACGCCGAAGAATGCCATGTTGATGACGAACGACGCTGCGTTGGTCACGGCAAAAGCGCGATTCCGGAGCAGCGGCAGGGGCATGATCGGATCAGCGACGCGCGCTTCGGTGTAAATGAAGACAACAAGCGAAGTGGCCGAAACACCCAGGAGCACGAGAATTTGCGGCGAACTCCAAGCGTATTTATTTCCGGCCCACGTCAATGCGAGCAACAACGGGACGAACGCAGCGATCAAAAAAAATGCGCCCCAGTAGTCGACCCGTCCGCCAGTCGGCTCGTTGGTTCGATGCATCTTGAAGATAATTAGAAAAAGCGCGACTAAGCCCAACGGCAAATTCACATAGAACACCCAACGCCAACCCGCCACCGTGTTACCGAATACGTCCATGGTGCCGTGGTCCGTAAAGAAGCCGCCGATGGTGGGTCCCGCAACGCTCGACAAACTGAATACCGCCACGAACCAGCCCATGACTTTGCCCCGATCCCGAGGCGGATAGAGATCGCCGATGACGGCGAACGCTCCGCTGAACAGCGCACCGCTACCGATACCTTGGATGGCGCGGCAAACGATTAACTGGATCATGCCTCCGCCGACCAGCGGGAGGTCGCCGAATTCACCGGCCAGGCCACAAAGCGCCGACCCAAACAGAAAGATGCTCACTCCCACCGTGAGAATTATTTTTCGGCCGTACATATCGCCGAGCTTCCCGTAGATCGGCACCATTACCGTGGACGTGAGCATGTAGGCGGTTGCCGTCCACGAATACATCTCGAGGCCCCGCAATTCAGCGATGATGCGTGGCATAGCGGTCGACACGACGGTTTGATCGAGCGCGCTCAACAAAAACACCGTCATGATGGCGACGATAGTGAGACGCTTCTCGCGCTCGGTGATCGAAGCGGAAATCACTGCTTACTCTCTAGCGAAAGAGGAACGCGACCGAAGATCATAAGCGCTGCAAGACTCTCCGCATCGACGGTCAGCTATTTGACGAATCGTTCGCGCAGTTTGATTTTCCAAAATTTTCCCGTCGACGTGCGCGGTATCGCATCGATGAACTCGAAGCGGTCCGGAAGCTGCCATTTTGCGAAGGCTGACGAAAGGTGCTCGCGAAGTTGATCGGGAGTCGCCGCCGCCGCCTTCTTCAGCACTACGCAAGCGAGCGGCCGCTCGCTCCATTTGTCGTCGGGAATGGCGATGACCGCCGCCTCGGCAACGGCTGGATGACCCATGAGCAGATTTTCCATGTCGACCGAACTGATCCATTCGCCGCCGGACTTGATCAAGTCCTTAGTGCGATCGACGATGCGAAGATAACCGTGCTCATCGACCGTTGCGACATCGCCGGTGCGCAGCCAGCCGTCGTTCGTAAATTTGGCAGGATCGTGCGGAACGTTGAAGTAACTGCCGGTGATCGTTGGACCGCGGACTTGAATTTCGCCGCGCGCCTGGCCATTCCAGGGCTGAACGGCGCCGTCGTCGTCGACAATTCGCAAGTCGACGAAAGGTGTCGGAACGCCCGCCGCCGTCTTCAATCGAACACGTTGCTCTTCGCTTGCGTCGGCAAATTCCGGTTTGATGTAGGACATGCTCACTAACGGGCTTGTCTCCGTCATCCCCCATCCCTGTACGATTTCGCCACCGTGGCGAGCGAAGGCACGGATCAGCGACTCGGGTACGGCCGCTCCACCCACGAGCGTACGCAAGCCTTTCGGCAGCGAGTAACGCTCGGGCTGGGCATCGAGCAATTGGACGATCCCAAACCAAATCGTCGGAACGCCGAGCGCGTAGGTCGGTTGTTCCGCAGCGGACAAATCGAGCAAATCGGCGGGCGAAAGGTGTGGACCCGGCAAAATCAGTTTCAGCCCCATCATGAGAGCGGCGTACGGAACGCCCCAGCAATTCACGTGGAATAACGGCGTGACGGCCAAAATGCGATCGCGACTCCCAAGCCCCCAATAATCCGGCAGGCTTGCGATCAACGAATGCAGAACGGTGGAACGATGCGAATACACCACGCCTTTCGGGCTGCCGGTGGTGCCCGACGTATAGCACATGCTAATCGGATCGTCTTCCTCATGGGGAACATAGTCGAAGTTCGCCGGTGCATCGGCTAGAAATTTTTCATAGTCGATCAGCGGAGCATCGACCTTCGCGCCGGTAAGCGGCACCACGATGACCTTTTCGAATTGCACTTGATCGCGAATCTTTTCGTAGATCGGCAATAAAACGTCGTCGATGACGAGAAACCGATCTTCGGCGTGCTTGGCGATCCAGGTGATTTCCTCCGGAGTCAGTCGCAAATTCAGCGTGTGCGTAACGCCTCCCGCTGCCGGAATGCCGAAGTAACACTCGACATGCGCGTAGTGATTCCAACTTAAGGTTGCAACCCGGTCACCTTTTTTTAGGCCCGCCGACTGGAGCGCCGACGCAAGCTGCCGCGCCCGTCGGTAGATATCGCTGAATCGATGCCTAACGATCGACTTATCGGGCAAGCGGCTGACCACCTCGGATTGCGGATACAGTTTGCCCGCGCGTTCCAAAATTGAATTCACCGACAGCGGCACGTGCTGCATCGTCGACTTCATCGCGGTAGTTACTCCAAAGGTTTGAGTTCGGCCTAACGAGGGGCCGGGAGAGTAACGCGAATAAAGGAGGTTCGGAAAGCCGATAGTTACAAGACGGCTTTTATGAAGACTTGGGCAACGTCTTAAATGGGGATTCGAGCGAATACGATTTATGACTTAAGACAGTGCCAACCACAAATCGGTATCGGAAGGATCATGATGGCCGGAGTAGAGTGAGGCGCCCTTCAGGCGGTACTCCGGCCAACGTTATCGATCAATTAACAAAACAAAAGACATCCATCGAATCGACATGGCTTAGCGCTCGGTAAGCGCGGCATGAGCGGCAAAGAGGATGCTTGCGATGCTAAGTAAAATCAGTAACAACATAAAAAACTCCTTTGATGACTGGGTTTGTGCGATTGCTGCAATGCAGCAGTTGCGATGCAGCATAACATAAAAACCGAAGTTCGCAAGCGCCCTTTCTACCTGTTCCAACTCGTTCTGGAAGCTGTTAAGCAGCAATATGATTGATACTAATTTCTTTTTAAAACAATGATTTATGCCTCACTCGAATAAAAAACGACACCAAGTCGTCACCCATTGGAACCGACCCTTAATTTTCTAGAAGGCACTCGAGTAACCGTTAGCTCACGTAGTTTTGGCAATCAGCCATGCCTATGCTTATCCCATGAAAAAGCTGCTCCTGATTTATGGCGGACATCCGGGTGGGCGCATAGCCGCTATGAGCGAGGCCGTTAGCCAGGGAACCGCAGATTTTGGAAGCGAAGTGGAATTGCGCGTGCTGCCCGCACTGCAAGCCGATATCAATGACTTGCTCTGGTGTGAAGGCCTTTTGATCGGCACGCCGGAGCATTTCGGCTACATGTCCGGTGCCGTTAAAGACTTTTTCGATCGAACGTTTTATCCGGCAGAGGGCAAAGTCGACGGCCTACCCTATGCGCTCTACGTAAGCGCGGGAAATGACGGAACTGGCGCTGTCTCCTCGATCGAGCGCATCGCAATCGGATACAAATGGAAATGCGTCATTGAACCGCTGATCGTGCGGGGGGCACCGACTGATGCAGCAATCGCTCAATGTCACGAATTGGGAGCAACGATGGCGGCCGGTTTAATCGCAGGGATATTTTAAGCGGGACTCACGTTGTGCTTGCAGGCCCAATAGCACCTACCTAGAGTGATGCATTCCAAATGCGAATGAAGGTGGAGCCATGCTTGACGAGCGGGCAACTCGCGACTCAGATAAGAAAATGCTGGAGTCAATGCGCGAAGCAGCAACGGCTGCGGGCGTCATGCCCCGCGAGTTCGTATTGCCGACCGATCACTTTACGGTCGTCAACAATTTAAAGCTCCATTACCTCGATTGGGGAAATGCACACCAGCCGCCGATCCTCCTGCTGCACGGCGTTCGCTTGCAGGCGCATACCTGGGACATGGCTGCCCTTCTACTTCGCGATCACTACCATCTTATTGCCGTCGATCAACGCGGTCATGGCGATAGCGACTGGACGGCCGATACCGAATTCAACAATGATACGTTCGACCTGATGCTTGAAGACACGCGTCAGCTGGTCGCGCATTTGGGACTCAAGAAATTCACGCTCGTCGGCATGTCGATGGGCGGCATTAACGCCATGCGTTATGCCGCGACTTTTCCGGACACTCTAGCGGCGCTTTGCATAGTGGATATCGCCCCCACCACGATGCAGAGCGGCGTGTTGAGCATAGAGGGATTCAAAACTGAAACCGAAACCCTGAGTCGCTTCGAAGACTTCCTGGAACGCTCGCACAAATTCCTACCGCACCGGCCAATCGCGCAGTTGCGTTACAGCTTGATGCACAGCTTGAAGAAACTACCCGACGGCCGTTGGACCTGGAAACAAGACTATCGCGCCGGCGCACTCAGAAGCACGCGACCTCTCGCCGAGTTGTGGGGCGACTTGCCAAAAATCACCGCCCCTACACTGTTTATGCGCGGCGCGCAGAGCAATGTGCTTGCACCCGATATTGCCGAGCGAGCGGCAGCGACGGTGAAGGATGGAATGCTAGTGACGATCGATCCAGCGACGCACAACGTGCATAGCGATAATCCAAACGCATTCGCCCGCGAGCTGCACGCCTTCCTGCAAGCGAAACTTTGATCAAGACGCCGGCTCCTCCAGTGTCTCGCCCGGCGCGGTTTCCGCAATTGTCCATAAAGTAAGCTACCGCACGCACGGTCGGATCAAGGTATTTTGCCCAAGCGTCTGCAGTCGGCTATCTTGCGCCTTCGCCTACATTCAAAAACAACGGGATGGGCATGCAATCGAGACGGCGCCGCTGCGGCTTCCCTGCGAGCATCATGGTCCTGGCGACCATGGCGCCATGGTTGGCCATGGCGCAAATTCCGCCAACCAGCGAAGTACCAAGCGAAAACACGGACGTGCCGGTATCGACTGCCGAAACGGAGCCTCCCACGGCCAAGCTAGTCTGCACTGACGAAGCAAGCGGCGATGCGATCATCGATAAAATCCGCTCGCGACTTTATAAACTGACTTGCTCGTCCGCTTCGTGGTTCGATGGTCTCTTCGGCAATAGCCGCTACGACGAAGAGTATCGGTCGACGTACGGAAGCCTGACGACCGGAGCTTTGTGGAGCGAACGAAAATCGTGGCAAGAAATCGTGCGCTTTCGCGCCAAGCTTGCTCTGCCGCAAATGAATAAACGGCTGCATGCTTTCATCGGACGGGTCGATCGCGACGACTACATTAGCGAAGCGGAGCCCCAGGTGTACGGACTGCCTGATGACTTCAATCGCAACAGCAGCGAACAAACTCTACTGGGAATCGGCTACAACGAGCCGCTTAAAAAGCGCGGATCGTTCGACACCAGCACGGGCGTACGCATTACTTTTCCGCTCGATCCTTACGTGAAGGGAAGCTATCGTTATGCTCGGCCGATCGGCGAGCGCAATTTGATTCGATTGCGCGAAACGCTATTTTGGCAGCATAGCGAAGAATTCGGCGTCACGTCGCGCGTGGACTGGGACCGCGTCATCGGCGAACAAAACCTGATGCGCTACACGGCATCGGGAACGTATTCCCAGGTAAGCGAAGGCCTACGCTGGTTTGCCAACGTAACGTTGTTCCATTTCGTCAGCACGCATCGCGCATTCGCCTACGAAGCATTCCTCAACGGCAGCACCGATCATGTGATTCCATTGACCGACTACGGCGCCTTCGTGGTTTACCGTCAGCTTATTTGGCGCGACTGGTTGTTGCTCGAATTGCGCGGGGGCGTCGATTGGCCACGCGACTTGCCGATCGAAAGGCGGCGCTCCAATCTCAACGGCGGCCTGGCGTTCGAACTGCGCTTCGGAAGAAGCTCCGACCGCGATGCCGTCACGCCCACCCCTCCAAGTCCACTTCACTAATTCATGACGACGACACCCGCGGAGACGTCCTTCCGATCCGGCGTTGTCGCCGCCGCGACCGCGTATTTTTGCTGGGGACTTTGGCCGATCTTTTGGAAACAGCTGGATGGCATCGGTGCATTGGAATTGATCGCCGATCGGATGGTGTGGAGCGAAATAACCATCTTGGTCTTGCTGGCCGCAGGCGGGCAACCGTTCTTCTGGCGAGGCATCGAAAAACGCATCGTTTTATTGTTAGGCGTCAGCGCGTGTTTGATTGGGATCAACTGGTGGGTGTACGTCTGGGCGATCGGCAGCGGCAAAATCGTCGAAAGCAGTTTGGGTTATTTCATCAATCCCTTGGTCAGCGTGCTTTTCGGAGTCGTTTTTCTGCGCGAACGATTGAATCGCATGTAATTAGCCGCCGTGGCGATTGCGGTGGCTGGGGTCACGTACCTTACCGTTAAGACCGGCGCACTGCCGTGGATTGCGATGGTGCTCGCGCTGACATTTGGCGGCTACGGACTCGTTCGTAAGATTGCAGTTATCGATTCGCAACGCGGACTGGCACTTGAAGGCGCGTGGTTATTTTTACCTGCGCTCGGCTATCTGCTCACCCTCCAACACATCGGCGCAGGACATTTCGGAACGCTAGGCCTTAAAGTCGACGTGCTGATTATTTGCACCGGCCCCATCAGCGCAATCCCACTGTTACTCTTCGCGTACGGCGCGCAACGCATTCCCTTGTCGCTGGTCGGCATCCTGCAATACATCGGCCCCACGTTGCAGTTTCTCACTGGCGTTTTCCTATATGACGAACCCTTCGACCGAGGGCAACTAGTTGGTTTCGGCCTCACCTGGATCGCCCTCGCCATTTACGCCGCCGACGGTCTTTTTCGCTATCTAAAGTCGCGGGCTGCGTTTAAGACGAACGCCTAACCACCATCAAATCGCGTATCGCTTCACGATTCTTGGGTTGCGGTAACGGCGGCTAATTCATTAGCATGGCAACCATTAGCTAGCTAATTGAATATCCCTGCCACACTTAATTTACCCACAACATGTCGTCCAGACCCTTAAGCAAAGCCTTTCCGCGTGCAGGCGCCTCGCCCGAGGACGACTTGCTGAAGCTGTTATGGGAATTGCCGCGCCTGTGGCGAGCAGCCATGGATAAACGACTCAAACCGCTTGGACTATCGGAAGCGAAGTGGCGCACCGTGCTGCTGCTTTCGCGCGGGTCCGGCGAAACGAGCCAGGTCGAGCTCGCTGCACTGCTGGGCATCGAAGCGCCTAGCGTGGCGCGCTTGCTTGATCGCCTCGCCAAAGACGGATGGATCGAGCGGCGCACCGCCGAGAACGATCGTCGCATAAAAACCGTTCATTTGTTGCCGAAAGCATCCGGTGTCATCAAGAAGATCGATACCGTGATCTTCGCGATGCGCCGTGAGATCTTGCGCAATCTTTCGCAAACGGAAATCGCCTCGTGCACGAAAACACTGCGAAAGATTCGCACCAACACCGAGCCGGAAACGGCAACCGACATGCCGAAGCTTGCCCGGCACTAGAGACACGACGCCCATGGCTGAAAAGCTCAAGCATCCCTTCCTCTGGCTCGTCGTCCTAATGGCCGGCAGCGGCGGTTTGTATTGGTATTGGCAGCGCGGCCAAACCTTCGAAGCCACGGAAAATGCTTATGTGAACGCGCACGTCGTACGTATCGCAGCGCAGGTGACGGGCCAAGTGATTGATCTGCAAGTGGATGAGAATCAGGCCGCGAAAAAGGATCAGCCGCTGCTGCACATCGATCCCGCTCCGTTCAAGATCGCGGTGAACCGCGCCAGCGCGCAGTTGCAGCAGGCACGCTATCAAGTGCAGCGCACGACCGCTTCGCTACATGACGCAAAAGCAACCGTTCGGCAACGTGAAGCGGAATTGCAAAATGCCAAGGCGGTCAATGCACGCACGCAGGAGTTGTTTGCCGACAAATTGGTTGCAAAGGAACGCGCGGATTTAACCGATACCCAGGTGAAAACCGCCGAAGCCGCGCTCGATTCCGCGCGAGCACGCCTAGCGGCCGAGCGCGCGAACCTTGGCAGCGACGGCGATCAAAATGAAACCATCCGCCAAGCCGTGGCGGCGCTCGAACAAGCGGAATGGGATTTGCGCAATTGCGAGCTTTTGGCGCCGGTCGCCGGGAACGTCACGAATTTGCAAACCCGCACAGGCGATGTGGTCGCCAAAAACCAAACGCTGTTTACGTTGATCGACACGTCCGAATTCTGGATCGACGCGAACTTCAAGGAAACGCAACTCGAACATATCACCCCTGGCTTGGACGCCGAGATTCGCATCGATATGTACCCGAGCAAGCTCTTTCACGGCAAAGTCGAGAGCATCAGCGGCGGCAGCGGCGCGGCGTTTTCGTTGCTGCCGACGCAGAATGCAACCGGCAACTGGGTGAAGATCGCTCAGCGCGTGCCGGTGAAAATCCGCGTGCTCGATCCCGACCCCCATTATCCGCTGCGCATCGGCACGAGCGGCTCGGTGCGCGTCAACATCGGCGCGCATTGACACCATGAGTGCGGCCAACGAAGCCATCCAACCGGCCATGGCGACGGAAGCCCCTACCGTCAATCGCTTGATGGTCGTGATCGCCGTCATGTCGGCGACGCTGATGCAAATGCTCGACACCACGATCGTCAACGTGGCGCTGCCGCAAATGCAAGGGCAACTCGGCACGACGTCGTCGGAGATCAGCTGGGTGTTGACGAGCTACATTGTCGCGTCGTCGATCTTCATGCCGCTGACCGGTTACTTCACGGACCGTCTCGGCCAACGCCGCTACTTGATCATGGCCACTACGGGGTTCGTGATTTCTTCCGTGCTCTGCGGGATATCGTTCAGCTTGTCGGAAATCGTCCTGTTCCGACTTGCCCAAGGCATTTCGGGCGCCGCGCTCGCGCCATTGTCGCAAGCCATCATGACAAGCTTGTACAAACCGGAGGAGCGCGGAAAGGCGATGGCGATGTGGGGTCTCGGCGTGGTGCTCGGTCCCGTATTGGGTCCCTCGCTCGGAGGATGGCTCACGGAAATCATTTCGTGGCGCTGGACGTTCTTCATCAACGTTCCGGTCGGCATCATGTCGGTGCTGTTGTCACTGAAGTACGTCCCCGACAGCCCGAAGCGCGAACGGACCATGGATTGGACCGGCTTCGTCTTGCTGGGCCTCGCGGTAGGCGCGCTTCAGTACGTCCTCGATCGCGGCAGCAAAGTGGATTGGTTCGAAGCGCCCGAAGTCGTAATGGCGACATTCTTATGCGTAATCTCGCTGGCGCTCTTCGTGAGACATATTTTGAGCGACGCCGCGCATCCGATCTTCAGTCCGCGAATTTTCATGGATCGCAACTTCACGATGGCCACCCTCACGGCAACGGCGCTGGGTCTCGGTATTTTCGGCTCGATGATCTTGCAACCGATCTTGATGGAATCGCTGCTTGGCTATCCGGTATCGACAACGGGGTTGCTCATGGCGCCTCGCGGCCTTGCCGTCGGTGCCGGCATGCTGGTCGTCGGACGCCTTATCGGTCGCGCCGATGCGCGCATGCTGATCCTCATGGGCATGGCCTGCAGCCTTACCGGAACGATGACCATGTCGGGCTACACATTGGATATCGATACGTGGACGCTGGTATGGCCGGGTCTGCTGCAAGGAATCGGCATCGCGCTCATCCTGGTGCCGCTTTCGGTCATTGCCTATACGTCGCTGCCACGCGAACGCATGGCCGAAGCCGCCGGCATGAACAACCTCATCCGCAATCTCGGCTCGTCGCTGGGGATTTCGTTCGCGGCGACTTTATTTTCGCGTTACACGCAGCAAGGGTGGCAGCAACTCGGCGCGTACGCGACTCCGTTCAATCCCGCCGTGCAAGACTATCTGGCGCGCCTGCATCTCACACCGGATAATCCGCTCGGCGGCATGATTCTCGCGCGCGAAATCGGCATGCAGGCAGCCGTGGCGTCCATGTCGAAGGTTTATCTCTGGATTGCCGCCGCTGTCGTAGTGATGATCCCCGTCGTATTTCTACTCAAAGTGGCGAAGGCCACGGACAATCAACCGATTGCGATAAGCGAGTAACTTTGGTCAAACGCGATTTTTATTCTCGGCGTACGCTGACGGTAGCGCGCGATCTCATCGGGATGCATCTAGTGAGAAAGCATCGCGGTAAGCGCCTTATCGGCCGCATCGTCGAAACAGAGGCCTACCAGGGTCCGGAAGATCTCGCTGCACACTCCTCCCGAGGGCAAACCGAGCGTAATGCAGTGATGTTCGGTCCGCCGGGACACGCCTACGTGTATTTAATTTACGGCATGTGGGATTGCGTGAACGTAGTCACCCGCGAACAAGGCGTACCGCATGCGGTGCTCATACGCGGGGTCGAACCCGTCGAAAACATCGAGGGGAAGACGTGGGGCCCCGGCCTATTGTGCAAATCGATGCATATCGATCGGACCCTGAACGGTGCGGACCTCTGCGGGCCTACGCTTTGGATCGAGTCGCCCAGTGAAGCGAAACGCTGCAAAATCGCCCGTGCACCGCGAATCGGCGTGGATTACGCAGGCGACTGGACGCACAAGCCGTGGCGCTTTTTCGACAAGGATTCGCCTTATGTCTCGACGTTTTCCGCTGCAGAGCGTCGGAAGGCGCTAGCTGCTAGGCTCTAGACGCTAGCCAGAGCCAGCGTTCGTCGAGCGATTCCGAGCTTACTGGCCGCAGCTAGTTTATGATTCGCGCCTCCTTATTTCCGATCTAGCGCCTAGAGCCTAGTAACTAGCGCCTTCTCCATGCTTCCCGCCCGCGACCTTTTCTCCTACCGCAAATACTGGGCGTCCCGTTTCGGGACCGCGCCCTTCTTGCCCATGTCGCGCGAAGAGATGGATCTGCTCGGCTGGGACAGTTGCGACGTGATCATCGTCACCGGCGACGCCTATGTCGATCATCCGAGCTTCGGCATGGCGATCATCGGGCGCATGTTGGAAGCACAGGGATTCCGCGTCGGCATCATCGCCCAGCCGGATTGGCGTTCGACTAAGGACTTCGAGCGCCTCGGCAAACCGAATCTTTTTTTCGGCATCACCGCCGGCAACATGGATTCGATGGTGAATCGCTACACGTCCGATAAACGCATTCGCAGCGACGATGCATACACACCAGGCGGTGAAGGAGGACAACGGCCCGATCGTTCGGTGATCGTTTACTCGCAACGCATTCGCGAGGCGTTCAACGACGTTCCGCTCGTCATCGGCGGCATCGAAGCCAGCCTGCGTCGCATCGCCCACTTCGACTATTGGTCGGAGAAAGTTCGCCGCTCCGTGTTGCTGGACGCGAAGGCTGATCTGCTGGTTTATGGAAACGCCGAACGGCAGATTGTCGACATCGCCCATCGCTTGGCCAAGGGCGACAAAATCACCGACATCACCGATCTGCGCGGTACGGCGTTCGTTCGTGGCGCCGCTCATCTCGACTGGATTGAAATCGATTCGACCAGCATCGATACACCAGGGAAGTTGAACGCCCCGATAGATCCGTATGCGATGGAAGGTGTGTCCGACAAAAACACAGCTCCTAAAAGCACCTCTCCCCTTGCGGGAGAGGTCGCGCATAGCGCGGGAGAGGGGCCGGCGAAGCCGTGCGGCTCGGAAACACCCTCACCCCAACCCTCTCCCACGACGGGAGTGGGAGTTAAGACAACGGTCGTAAAATTCTTCCGCGACGTTCCCGGCACCAAGCGCGCACATTCATACATTCGCCTTCCCGCATTCGACGCGGTGCATGCCGATGCGATTCTGTACGCTCATGCCTCGCGAATCCTCCACGTCGAATCGAATCCCGGAAATGCGCGCGCGTTGGCGCAACGACACGGCGATGTCGACGTATGGATCAACCCTCCGCCGATTCCGCTAACCACGAAAGAAATGGACGGCGTGTACGACCTACCCTATTGCCGCGTGCCGCACCCCGCGTATGGCGGAGCGAAAATTCCCGCTTACGAAATGATTCGCTTCTCCATCGCGATTCAACGCGGTTGCTTCGGCGGCTGTACGTTTTGTTCGATCACCGAACACGAAGGCCGCATCATTCAAAATCGCTCGGAAAACTCCATCATCAAGGAGATCGAATCGATCCGCGATACGACGCCCGGCTTCACCGGCGTGATCTCCGATCTTGGCGGACCGACGGCGAACATGTATCGGCTCGCCTGCAAGTCGCGCGAGATCGAAGCGGCGTGCCGTAAGCCGTCGTGCGTGTATCCGGGCGTCTGCTCGAATTTGAATACCGACCACGCGCCGCTCATCAAGCTTTATCAACGTGCGCGTGCTTTACCGGGCATCAAGAAAATTCTTATCGGCTCCGGCGTTCGTTACGACTTAGCGGTGCAGTCGCCCGCGTACGTAAAAGAACTTGCGCAACACCACGTGGGCGGTTATCTCAAAATCGCGCCCGAGGCCATCGGCGAAGGCCCGTTGTCGAAAATGATGAAGCCCGGCGTGGGCACGTATTACAAATTCAAAGAGCTCTTCGACAAGTATTCCAAGGAAGCGAACAAAGAACAGTATTTGATTCCGTACTTCATCGCAGCGCATCCGGGAACGACCGACGAGGACATGCTGGAACTGGCGCTATGGCTCAAGAAAAACGGCTTTCGCGCCGACCAAGTACAGGCGTTTCTCCCTTCGCCGATGGCCACGGCAACAGCGATGTGGCATTCGCACAAGAATCCGTTACACAAAGTCACGCGCACCAGCGAAGACGTGCACATCCCGAAAGGCATGAAGACACGGCGGCTACATAAAGCCTTCTTGCGGTATCACGACGCCAACAATTGGCCGATGTTGCGCGAGGCGCTTAAACGCATGGGCCGTGCCGATTTGATCGGGGCCGGAAAACATCAACTGATCCCGGCCTGGCAACCGCAGGGCACAGGGCAATCGTCGGAAGGCGCACGACGGCCGCACAAATTGCGGAACGGCAAAATGGCCGGCCAAGTTGCAAGCGAAGCTCGCAAAGCAACGCCTGCTCGAACTCAGCACACTGGACTGAAAGGAGTGTCGCTGCCTAAATCGACATCAACAACCCGTTACAAGCGCGGGCGGGCTAGCGAAGGGTAAGCAACGGAAACGATGAAAAAAACGAAGCGTCCTCCCCAGTGGGAAGGACGCTTCGTTGTTGAATATCTCGCCGCCTTCGCGGCAAGAGGTTCCGATCAGAGCGCTTGATCGTCCGCTTCGCCGGTGCGAATACGCAGCACGCGTTCCAGGTTGGTGATGAAAATCTTGCCGTCGCCGACCTTGCCGGTCTTCGCCGCGTTCACGATCGCTTCGACGACTTGATCGACGAGGCTGTCTTTGACGGCCACTTCGATGCGCGTCTTCGGTACGAAATCGACCACATACTCCGCGCCGCGATACAGCTCAGTGTGACCCCGCTGGCGGCCGAAGCCTTTTACTTCCGTCACCGTCATGCCTGACACGCCGATTTCGGAAAGCGCCGCGCGCACGTCGTCAAGTTTGAACGGCTTGATGATCGCATTAATGAGTTTCATGCCAGAGAGCTCCTCTCGAACAGCCTATTGTTATAGGTACGGGTTTTAAGTTGCGTGTCTAAAGTTGTCTGAACAATCGAAGCCTACGCCTACATATAAATCGGTTCATGCGGGTCGGTTTGTTCGAATTGATTCCAACAACGGTTATGCAGCTTTCATGCCGCAGTATCTTTGGTCCTGAAGGCGCTGTCTATCGGTCGCGCCATCGATCGCGACTGAAGGATTGTAGCGCTTGGCGCACTGAATTGGCGCGATGCCAACCGGTATTTGCGCGCGGTTGGTGCGATGTTGGGGCGTTTTCCTCCGAACCGGCTGTCGCACTTGCCCATCCTTGCCGTACTTTGGGAGGTAGGCTGTGAGACTCCGAACCAGCACTTACAAGACCAGTGACAATGGATGAATCGGCACACAATCTTCATGCAATCGTCTTGGCGGCCGGCTCCTCGTCAAGACTCGGCCAACCGAAACAGCTCGTCAAACTGGGCGGAAAACCCGTTCTGCATTCGGTCGTGAGCAATACGGTGGCAGTGGCGGGACAGTCGGTCACCGTGGTCCTCGGCGCACATGCACAGCAATTGACTCGCTTGTTGGCTCACTCACCCGTGTCCGTAATCGTTAACCGCCACTGGGAAGAAGGCATCGCTTCCTCACTGCGCCATGGACTCGCCGCTGTCCCCTCGACCTGCTCGGCCGTTCTGATCGTCCTCGGCGATCAAGTCGCGGTGACCGCCAACGATTTACGGCGCCTGATCAATGCCTGGAACGGCCACGACAACGTGATTGCCGCCAGTGTTTATCGGGGGCACAAGGGAGTGCCCGCCATCTTCCCCCAGTGGTGTTTCACCGAGCTTCGCGAATTGCGCGGCGATCGGGGCGCACGCGCGCTCTTGGAGCGGCATGCGCACCGACTCGTGCCAGTGCAAATGCCCAATGCGGCCATCGATCTCGATACGCCGGAGGACTTAGCGGCACTAACCCAGCACTTTAAAAGCAAGCCCGGCGAATCGTTACCGTAGTTCGGGATGACAGCAACGTTAGGCGGAGTGGCTTGGATAAAATTCCTTGAGCATTCGATCTCGGTAAGCGGAAAGATTGGGATGCCGCTCTGCGTGAGGTCGCATCGGACTGTCGAAGAACGGACTCAGCACGCCGGCGATGAACGCAAATACCGTTGCATCGGCGCCGCACTGGTTCGCGCCCATTAGATAAGGTCGGTCGCCCAAGACAGCGGCGACCGCATCGATGGCTCGGCCTGCCAACAGCGTCGATTCCTCGCGAGTATGCCGGCCGAGTCCGTGCCCATTCAGATTTTTTCGAATCGTGCGCCGAACCATCGATTTAATAAACGGACGCATCAACCCCGGAATGCCGTCGAAGAAATGCGCCGGGCCCTTCGCGAAATTGGCGTCGTCCAGCCATCGCTCTCGAACGATGGCCCAATAAAGATTGTCCTCCAGCATTTTTTCAACCGCCCACGCCGTGCCCTTTTCGCTTGGGGCAAGCGACTTGTCGAAGTCGACGCCGTACTTCTTCTCAAGATGAAGGCGTATCAAGGTCGAGTCGCCAATGAACTCCCCGCCGTCTTCGATGAACGGCAGCTTGCCCTTCGGCGCACGACGCAGATCGCCGGCGGAAGTCTTGAATGGAATACCGGACATCTTGAGCGTGACGTCCGCCTTGGTTACGAAAGGACTGGGATCCGGCAAGCCGAATTGAGGGCCGAAGGTATAAAGCGTGATCATTAATTGCTTCTTGGATTACTTATCGGACCATACGGCGGCTTCGTTGCCGGCGGGATCGACGAACTCAAAACGCCGGCCTCCCGGAAAAGAAAAAATATCCTTGGTCAAGCGCGCACCGGCCTCCAAAACGCGCTCGCGAGCCTGCTCTAATTTACTCGCAAAGATCACGGGCAGGGGACAAGCGCGATGGTCGGCCTTCACGGCGATACCGCTCGCGACGCCGCTGCTTTGAGTGTCGACGTACTCGGAACCCCACTCCTTGTATTGCCAGCCGAAGACTTTTTCGTAGAAACGTCTCGATTCGCAGAGCGATTCCGTGCTCGCCGCAGAAAATTCCAGGTAGTCGATGCGATTGTGACGGTTATCGAAGGTCATGACGATCCTGCCGAACGATGCACGTTGAGAGGTATTGTAGCTTCGCCTTCTTTCATCCGCATTTCCGAAGGCAATGGCCAGCAGGCAAAAAAATAATACGATCGGCTCCCCAACGCCACAGTGTCAAAAGTGTCCACTTCGAAGGTGTGAAAGAAACGCGCCGGCTGCCGGATGCAATGGCGGATCGGAGCGCTTGCAAATGAATAGCTGTCTCACCGCCCAGGCATCCGTCAATTTGATCGACGCAAGTTCGTAGGCTTGCAAATGCGGTGCGACGGCCAGCCGCGGAAGAATCGTAACGCCAAGACCCGCCGCCACCATGGCGCACGCTGCATCGAAGCTGGCCACGCGAATGCGCAGATCGAGCTGCTTGCCGCAGTCGGCCGCTGCCTTCGCCAAGACATAGTGCAAAGAACTGTTAGCGTCCAGACCGATGAACGGAAGCGTCGCCGCCTCCGCAAATGCAACAGCGGCCTGCTTCGCGAGTCCATGATCGCGCGGGGCAATCAACACCAGCTCATCTTGCCGGAAGGGAATGGTCGTGAGTTGATCGAGTATCGGCAACTCGCCCACGATGCCGAGGTCGGCACTGTTCTCCCGAACGGCCATGGCAATGTGTTCGCTCACGTGTTGCTCAAGATGCACGTGAATATCCGAATGCTTCTTTAAGAAAGAGGCCAGCACCGTCGGAAGGAATTCGACGATGGCCGACATGTTCGCGAACACGGTCACGTGCCCGCGCAGACCCGCGGAGTGCTTCTGTATCTCCTCTTCAAGCCGACCGGCTTGCTCGAGAAGTTTGCGCGCCTTCACCAAAAACGCGTGGCCTGCCGAGGTAAGTTCCACTCCGCGAGCACCCCGCGTAAGCAATGCCGCCCCCAGTGATGCCTCCAGATCCGACAATCGCTTGCTAACGGCGGAGGCGACGGTATGGCAGCGCTCAGCGGCGCGAGCGATGCTGCCCGCTTCGGCGACTGCGACAAACAGTTCGAGATCTTTGAAGTCGAAACGCATGCACGGAGAGTATCGCATCGCCTAGTAGCGAAGGAACAATAGGAATCCTATTAAGGGATGGACTGCTTACGACGGACCAATCTCACGATGCCGCGAGCCGTCAAGAGGATCAGTAGCATCCCGGCAGAAAACCAATGAACCTCCGCTATCCATCGAGCCGTCCAGAAACGATTGGTTGTTAGCAGCCATCCACTTAAGCCAACGAAGATCGTGGCAATGAGCATGGTCGGCAGCAAGAAGGCCGTGAAGGCGCCATGACCCAGCCTCATCAACATTACCGCTCCGACTCGCTTAGATCCCGCATCTCGCTGTGCAAGTCGGAGCAAGACAACGGTCAGCGCGCCATAACCGAGCCGCTCGTGCAGCGCATCGCCGCCATGGCGAGTGAGCCAAGCGGCGATTGCAAGCACGGCAAAAATCCAGCGCCATGTTTTCTCGAAGACCGTCCAGAATCGATTCATAGGCTCCGCACTTCGTCCTAAACGGCAGAGCCTAGCTCGTCGTCGCCCGAATCTGTACCGCCATGTCGAGATCGAACGCTTCGTGCATCACCTCTTCGATACGCTCGCAGAACACGAAGTTAAGATCGTCCTTCACGCTCTGGGGAACGTCTTCGAGGTCCTTGCGATTCCGCGACGGCAACAACACGGTGCGAATCCCGGCACGATGCGCTGCGATGGATTTCTCCTTCACGCCGCCGATCGGCAATACGAGGCCACGCAGACTAATCTCGCCGGTCATCGCCACGTCGTTGCGCACCGTCTTATCGGTCAGCAATGAAACTAGCGACGTGAACATCGACACGCCGGCGCTCGGACCGTCTTTCGGAATTCCGCCCGCCGGAACGTGTATGTGAATATCGCTGCGCTCGAACAGCGTCGGATCGATGCCGAGCGACACCGCTTGCGCCTTCACCAGCGACAACGCCGCCTGTGCGCTTTCCTTCATGACATCGCCCAGCTGCCCCGTGAGAATGAGCTTTCCGTTTCCCGGCGTGCGCGTCGACTCGATAAATAGAATGTCGCCGCCAACCGGCGTCCACGCAAGGCCTGTCGCAACACCCGGCACGCTCGTTCGCATGGCCACTTCATTCTCGAAACGCGGCGCACCCAGGATGGAAACGAGATCGCGTGCGTCGACCACTTGCTGTTCCACGCTACCTTCGGCGATGCGCATTGCGACATTGCGCAACACCGACCCGAGCGTGCGCTCGAGAGTGCGGCACCCGGCTTCTCGCGTGTAATCGCGAACGATTCGATGGAGAGCTTCCGTCGTAATCGACGCCTGCTCCATCTTCAAGCCATTCGCCTCCAGCTGGCGCTTGATGAGATAACGCTCTGCGATCTCCACCTTTTCGTCCTCGGTATAGCCGCTGAGTTCGATGATTTCCATGCGGTCGCGCAGCGGCCCGGGAATCGTGTCGAGCATGTTCGCGGTGGCGATGAACAGCACCTTCGAAAGATCGAACGGCAGGCCGAGATAGTTATCGCGAAAGCTGTTGTTTTGTTCCGGATCGAGCACTTCGAGCATCGCCGAGTAGGGATCGCCATGAAATCCCGCGCCCAGCTTGTCGATCTCGTCGAGCATCAATACGGGATTGCGGATACCCGCTTTGCGAATGGCTTGCAGAATATTGCCGGGCAACGCTCCGATATAAGTACGGCGATGTCCGCGTATTTCGGCTTCGTCGTGCACGCCGCCCAAAGCCACACGCTGGAATTTCAATCCCAGCGAGCGCGCAATCGACTGGCCGAGCGAAGTCTTGCCGACACCGGGCGGTCCGACGAAACATAGGATCGGACTGCGGCCCTGCGGATTCAACTTGCGCACCGCCAAATACTCGACGATGCGGCGCTTGATCTTTTCAAGCCCGTAGTGGTCTTCGTCGAGCACTTGCCGCGCTTTGGCAATGTCGATGGCCTCTTTGTCGAGCTTTGCCCACGGCAGTTGCACCATGAGATCGAGCCACGTGCGTACCATCGAATTTTCCATGCTCGACTCAGGCATGCGCTGCAAGCGCTTCAATTCCTTTTTCGCCTGCTCCAAAGCCTCCGGCGGCATGCCGGCTTTATCGATCGCTTCCGCAAGCTCGTTGAGTTCCTGGGAAGAATCGTCCGTTTCGCCCAATTCCTTTTGGATCTGCCGCATCTGTTCGCGCAAGAGCATTTCCTTCTGCCGCTCGTCGATGGCCTCGCGGGTGTTCTGCTCGATCTGGCGTTGCAACCGCAACACTTCGATGCGATGGGTAAGCAATTCGGTCACGCGGTCGAAACGCGCCTTGAGATCGCCGGTTTCGAGGAGCCGTTGCTTGTCGGCCGGCTTCACGTCCATAAAGCTTGCAATGAGATCGACCAGCGTCGACGGCGACTCCACTGCTTGAACGGCGTTAGCCAACTCGGCGGGTGCTTGCGGCAATAAAGCGATTGCATCGGCTGCGAGCTTCTTCAAATGCAGGACGCGAGCTTCGACATCGCTGGTCGCGGTAACGGATTCATTCAAGTATTCGACTCGAGCCAGCATGAACGGCAAACCCGTTTGAAAATCGAGAACGCGGAAGCGCTGCTCGCCCTGCACCACGATGTGCTGCGTGCCGTCGGGCGCGACGACATGGCGCAGAATGGTCGCCGCCGTGCCGACCTTGTACAAATCGTCCGCGGTGGGTTCGTCGGTTTGCGGATCGTGCTGAAGCAGGAAACCAATTTTCCGTCCATTCCGGACGGCCTCTTGAGCGCCCGCCACGGTGCGCTCGCGATTCATGGTCACGGGCACGACCACGCCCGGAAACAACACGACGTTGCGCACCGGCAGAATGATCAACATATCGTCCGAAATGACGGGAGCCGTTTCGGACGTGCGGTTATCTGAATGGGTAGTGGATTTCATGGAGGACTTCCTGGGGCCGAAGCGCTAAAGATCAATGGCCCGTAGCCATGGACCGGAGGGGCATTAATACTGGCGCTGTCGGCCCATATCTTTTATGGTTCGATGCCCTTGCCCAACACCAATTTCCAACACCAAGTTCGCCATGCCCCAAGCGCGCCCCCGCTTCGACGCTGCCTACTACCGTCGTTTCTATTTGACCCCCGCAACGCGAGCGATGAGCCGCGAACAAACGGAGACGCGTGGAACGCTCATCGCGGCCCACCTTAAGCAGCTCGACATTCCAATGACGCGTATTTTGGATGTCGGATGCGGGCTAGGTTGGTACGAGCGTCCGCTTTGCAAGGCGTTCCCCAAGGCGACGTACACTGGCACGGAAATCAGCGAGTACCTTTGCAAAACGAAGGGCTGGATTCGCGGCTCCATCGTCGAACTCAAACTTAGAGACCGCTACGATTTGGTCATTTGCAGCGACGTCGTTCAATACTTAAACGCCGCCGAAGCACGGCGCGCGATTTCGAATTTGGCGAAATGGTGCCGAGGCGCGCTCTATTTTCACGCGCCGACAATACGCGACTGGCGCGACAACGTGGATCCGTCCGGTACGGACACCGAGGTCCACTTGCGATCGGGAACCTGGTATCGCAAGGCCCTGCGCGAGCATTTCGTACACGCCGGTAACGGCATTCACATCAAAGATCGCGTGCCCTTCGCTCAATGGGAGCTTGAAGAACCCTGGCGATAATCTCCGGCGGCCAATCTATGGAAATCGCATTTCTCTTAAAGAAATTAATCACGCAGCTCGTCATTCCGCCGTTCAACTTGCTGTTGTTGATCTTGCTGGGAATGCTGATTGCGAAGCAATGGCCGCGCGTAAGTCGCACCTTGGTTTGGAGTTCGACATTAATTTTGCTGCTGCTCGCCACGCCGGCAGTGTCGCGGCTGCTCTTGCAATCGATAAACGACACGTCGCGCTTCGATATCACAGCCGCAAAGGCGGCACAGGCCATCGTCGTTCTCGGCGGCGGGCTGCGAACGAATACGCCTGAATACGGCGATACGCCGAACCAATTTACGCTCGATCGCATTCGCTATGGCGCAACGATTGCGCGCTTAACGCATCTACCGGTCTTAGTAACCGGTGGGGCAGTCGCCAGTCAAACCGCGGAAGCCACGTCCATGGCACAGACGCTTCAAAACGAATTTTCGGTGCCGGTTCGCTGGATCGAGGGCCGAGCATTGGATACCGAAGACAACTTAGCCTATTCGGCCGCCCTGTTGCTGCCCGAGAACATCTCGACCGTTCTCCTCGTCACACACGATTTTCATATGCGCCGCGCTTTGGCTCACTGCAAGCGCTCGGGTCTGCAGTGCATCCCGGCGCCCGTCAGCCTCGCGGGCTTTACGGGCACCACGACTTGGATATATCAACTACCGAACTCGGGTTCGTTGCAAACAAGCGCGCTGGCGCTTCACGAAGTGCTGGGAAATTTGGCGCTCGCGTTCAGATAGTTCCGATTTACCTTCTAGAACTCGCCGATCCAAACCTGGCCAGTCTTTTCTGACAGGAATCTGCGGGATGGAACCATGGCGCATACGGTGCTCGGCGCCTAGATTCAAAGCAATTGGAGGGAGGTCCTATGCAAGCGCGA
The DNA here is from genome assembly GCA_964597495.1 of uncultured Steroidobacteraceae bacterium. Lineage (GTDB taxonomy): Bacteria > Pseudomonadota > Gammaproteobacteria > Steroidobacterales > Steroidobacteraceae > CAZQYC01. The sequence continues at coordinate 53,298 of CAZQYC010000004.1, forward strand.
CGCTTCAAATCCTTTCTCGTTGCGGTGCGTGATGTCGATCGTCCGCCTCATTCGCTATTGACCAAGGCATCTCGATTGGCGCAGCGACATGACGCCCGCCTTGAACTCCTCCACGTCATTACTGCGCCGTACCTCACGCCGGAGAAAGACGATGACATCGAAGCCGCACGTAGTGCGGAAATCACTCGTCAATTCGCCAAGCTCGAGCGGACGGCAACGCGATTGCGAAAAGCGAAGGTCGATATAGAGTGCGCGGTGATCCGAGACTATCCAGTCGCCGACGCGATCGTCCGTCATGTACTGAAAACGAGGCCCGATGTCGTGCTGGCCGAATCACACCATCACAGTAAACTGGCGCGGTGGTTCATCGCGCACACGGATTGGGAGTTGATTCGCTCCTGCCCCTGTCCGCTATGGTTAGTCAAAACGCCGCGGCTGGCGACCGATACTCGCGTGTTAGCAGCCGTTGATCCTTTCCACGCGCATTCGAAACCCGCGGCGTTGGACGAAGAAATTTTGCGAACCGCCACCGCCGTTGCTGGCGATCGCGGGCGAATTGGCGTAGGTCATGTGCATCCGCCGCCCGTCACCTTGGTGGCGGACGGGATGGGTGAGGCGATCTGGGTGGAATCACCGCCCATTGCGCAACGTCGCGTGCGTCAACAAGCTTCGGCGGCAGTGCATGCCATTGCCGATCGATTTGCTGTGGCAAAAAACGACCGGCTAGCCGAGCCGGGAGCGCCCGCCGCGGAACTACCGGAAATGGCAAAACGCTGGCGCGCGACTCTGTTGGTGATGGGTGCCGTATCCCGCACCGGCTTGAAGCGTGCCTTCATCGGCAATACCGCCGAGCGGGTCATCGACGCAGCCGGGTGCGATGTGCTGGTGGTAAAGCCCCGTTCGTTCAAAACGACGGTAAGTCGTTATCGCAATGCGGCCGCGATTCCCCTTCCGCCCATGTGAATCAGCGATTCAGGCGGAGCGCGAACTCCACCTTCACGTCGTTGCTCACCCACGCCGTGTCCTTCCATTCGCCTTGACCGACGCCGAAATCGAGTCGCTTCAATTTCGCGCCGCCCTTTAACCACGTACCGCTTGCGTCGGATTGATACGTGAATTCGATAGGAATGTCGCGAGTCACATCGCGAATCGTCAATTTGCCTTGGCCGGTAAATTTACCGTTACCGTTGTCGATGAATTTTTCCGTCGAATAGCGCGCCGTGGGCCAACGATCTGCGGCGAATAGATCCGGTCCGCGAAGAATCTTGTCGCGATCTTTGTCTTTGCTATTCACCGATTTCAGCTCGATGCTCACATCGAATTTACTGTTCGCAAGGTCTTTGGGATCGAAGGCGATAGCCGGCGTGAAGCGTTCAAACACGCCTTCGAATGGCGCTCCTGCTTGCGTTCCCACGAACGACAACTTGCTTTGTGTCGGATCGGTCTTCCAAGCGGCCGATAAGGCAACGCCCGCTAAAGCGAATACGGTTAGGAAGCAAAGTTTTGCGATCTTGCCGAGCATGAATCACGCCTCGCGGTTAAGGTTTTGCCGCACTCTACGGTCTGTCAGCGCGGCGGCCGACATTATCCCTTAGGACGGTTCTTCACAGTCGAAAAACTGCCCCGTACTTCACTTAACTCCCTCCAGATATCGAATTTCCCGCCGATGCTTAGGGACTGCAAACCCGGCCTGCGACCGTTGCCGTGTCGGTGGGACCTACTAACCCGGTCACGATGAGTGCCGGGTCAATAGCGGGTTCAGGATAGAACCCGCGCGGCGTAAGCCGCGAAAACCAAGGCAGAACCTGTGTCTACCTTGGTTCGCCATTACTAGCACCAGGACGGTGCTAGTAATGGCCGAGTAATAGCGATTTCCGGAGAGTTCGCTTGTTAACGATCGTCATTGCCTGCGTCGCGGCCTCCGCCATTGTCGGCGGCCTCATCTGGATGTTCGCCACCCAAAAGATCGACGCGATTCATCGCGAGGCCGAGCTACGGCTTCAGGTCATCGAACGATCTTTGACCACTGCCGGCCTCGGCACCTTCGTCACCGACTTGCGTCAACGTGTCGTGATAAGCACGGCGGCCGCCTCACAGCTTTTGGGATTGCCGCCTACGCCGCGGCGGCTCACGTTCCAAGAGTGGCTCGACACGCTGTTCCCGGACGATCGCAAGCCCGCGCTTAAGATGGCCACGGAAGGCATCACGCGCGGCCAGCCTTATGCGCAAGATTACCGCATTCAATTAGCGGACGGAAAAGTGCGGTGGCTGCGTGCGCACGCTTTGCCGCTTAGATCGGACGACGGTACGATCGAGCGCGTCGAAGGCGCTTTGCTCGACATCACCACGTTGAAGGAAATGGAGATCGAATTGCGCAGGCGCGAGGAACGTCTGCGGACCGCCGCGGTTGCCGCTCAATTCAACACGTGGGAAATCAGTCTCGACGAGAATACGGTGACCGTGGACCGGCCAACCACGCGAACCAAAGATGCCGAGGGTAAATGGGTTTACGCGAACGAAACCTACACGCAAACGTTCGACGAAGCCGTCAAAAGCCATCATCCCGAGGACGTTCCCGTCGTTCTCAAAATGATCGAGCGCATCCGCACCGAAGAGGTTCCCTACGAAACCGAAATCCGGAGCATGGACCCAAAGACCGGGGAATACCGCTGGCACCTCTCGCGCGGCAAGGCTTTGCGCGATGCGAACGGCCGCAAGTACGGAGTGTTGGGCATCGTCCAAGACATTCACGACCGCAAGCTGGCGGAACTGTATCTACAAGCCACCGAAGCCCGCCTCGATCGAACGATGCGCGGCGCCGACGACGGCTTTTGGGAACTCGACGCAAACAACGGGGAGTTCTGGGTTTCACCGCGTTTTGCAGCCATGCTCGGCCGCGAGCAATCGGAATTCATCGACAATAAAAGACTACTGTTCGAAATAACGCATCCCGACGATGCGGCTTTGGTGCGCGATTCGTTCGATCTACAGATAAGAGAGGGCAACGATCCCGTCGATATCGAGATCCGCCAACGCACGAAATCGGGCGAGTGGCGCTGGATGCGGGTGCGCGGCGCGAGCGAACGCGATGCGCAAGGAAAGCCGTTAACCATCTCGGGATCGCAGCAAGACATCACCGAGCGCAAGCAATATCAAGAAGCGCTCCTCGAAGCGACCGAACTGGCAGCGGCCGCCAACCGGGCGAAAGGCGAGTTCCTCGCCAACATGAGTCATGAAATCCGCACGCCCATGAACGGCGTAATCGGCATGACCGAACTCTTGCTCGAGTCGCCGCTCAACGCCATGCAGCGCGACTACGCCGAAACCGTGCGCGACAGCGCCGCGGCACTGCTCACCGTCATCAACGACATTCTCGATTTCTCGAAAGTCGAGGCCGGCAAGATGGAACTCGAGTCCATCGACATGGATCTGCGCGACACCATCGAGGACGTCGCTCGCTTGCTGGCCGTGCAGGCGCATGCGAAAGGGCTCGAAGTCACTGCATCGATCGATCCCGCCTTGCCGGACATGCTTCGCGGCGATGCAGGCCGTCTCCGACAGGTTCTATTGAATCTTGGCGGGAATGCCGTGAAGTTCACGCACAAAGGCGAAATCGCCATCGAATTGAAAATCGTGGAACAGACCGAAACCGGCGTACACGTGCGCGTCGAAGTCCGCGACACGGGCGTCGGCATCGCAGCGCATCGCCAGGATGCCTTGTTCATGCCGTTCTCGCAGGTCGACGCCTCAACGACACGCCGTTTCGGCGGCACAGGCCTAGGCCTTTCCATTACCAAGCGATTGGTGTCGCTCATGGGAGGCGAAGTCGGTTTGCAGAGCGAAGAAAACGTCGGTTCCACTTTTTGGTTCACGGCCTACCTCGATCGGGCGCGTCACGAGATGACCGCACAAGTCACTCAGTCTGCAAACTTGCACGGGCAACGCGTATTAGTGGTCGACGACAACGCGACCAATCGCAAGGTGATGATGGGTCAGCTCACGCTTTGTCATACCGAACCGGTCTGTGCGAGTTCGGCCGATGAAGCCATCGCCTTGATGCGGCAAGCGGCGGCGGCCGGCAAGGCTTTCGAAGTTGCGCTGCTCGATCACCAAATGCCGGGCTACGACGGCGCCAAGCTCGGCAAGACCATCACGAGCGATCCCACCCTCAAAGCCACACGCCTCATCTTGCTGACCTCGTCGGGTCAGCGCGGCGACGGACATCTCTTTGCCGAATTGGGTTTCGCCGGCTACTTGCTGAAACCGGTTGCGCAACGCGATCTCACCGATTGCTTGGCGACGGTACTGGCCTCGCGCGCCGAAACCTGGCACCTCCGCTCACAACCGATCGTCACTCGACATGCGCTCAGGTCCCATCGAGTGCGCAATCGCCACCGACTCTTGCTGGCGGAAGACAACGTCGTCAACCAAAAGGTAGCCTGCCGGACCTTGGAAAAACTCGGGTACCGAGTGGACGTAGCGCCTGACGGAAAAGCGGCCGTGAAGGCCTGGGAAACCGGCCGGTACGATTTGATTCTCATGGACTGCCAGATGCCGGTGCTCGATGGTTACGAAGCAACGCGCGAAATACGCTCGCTCGAACTCACGAGTAAACGCACGCCGATCGTGGCGCTCACCGCCCATGCCATGAAGGGCGCCGACATTCAATGCGCGGCGGCAGGCATGGACGACTATCTGACCAAACCGATCAATCGCGAGAAGCTACAATCTTGCTTGGACCGATGGCTAGGTACGAATTCGAATCCCGAGGCGATGAACGGCGAATTGACAACGACGAACGTCGTCGACACTCCGGTCGATTGGCAAGCTCTGCTTGACGCCACCGACCAGGACAATGACTTGGCGCGCGAATTGGCGACGCTGTTTATCGACAGCGGCTTGAACAGCCTAAAGGACATTGTCGCGGCGTTGGAAGAAGGCGACTACGATCGCATCGGTTCGGCGGCGCATTCCTTGAAGGGCGCCAGCGCCAACTTGCACGCAGTCGCTTCGAATATCGCCGCAGAACGGTTGGAACGCGCAGTCAAGCTCGACGATGCGACCACCATTCAAGAATGTGCGGAAGATCTGCAACGCGAACTGGACCGCGCAATCGAATTTTTAAGAACGAAAATAGCCTAGCGCCGACGATAGCCGGCCTTCCGGCGGTCACCTCCATCGCTACAGGCGGAGCAAGCCTCGGTCTACTGGTCGCGGGTCCCGTCGCTGCCGCGCTCATGGGTGTTCGTAGCCGCAGCACCACGCCCTAGAACTGATACTTGAGACCTAAGCGAACGGTGCGGGGCTCCTCAGCGCGGCTCAATCGGCCTTCGACCGGTGTCATGTCGAATCCCTGCACGAAACTTTCATACCAATAAACAATGTCCTTCGCGTCGTCGTCGAGCACATTCAAGACCTCGCCATAGGCAGTCCATCGGCCTGGCTTCCAGGCAGCACGGAAGCTAACGTGAATCTCAGGCGTGGCGCGCTCGCTGTCGTCTTCAAGCAGCGGATAGGCGCCGAGGTACCGCACGCGCGCGCTCAAGTCCCACTTTGCACGGGTGGCGGCAATACCGATTTCGCCGACATTTTCGACGGCACCGGGAATGAATTGACCGTCGTCATAACGACCACGGCTGCCGGTCCATACCGCATCCACGGCAATCCAGTCGATCGGGCGCCAGAAGCCGGTCACTTCATAGCCGCGACGCTTCGTCGCCGCGCCGGGTTCGACGGAGTTTGCGTCGCCGACGAATTTAAGTTCGCTGTCGAGGTTCAACCACCAATAAGTAGCCGTCATCTTAATGCCGTTCACTTCGAAGCGGATGCCGCCTTCATATCCCGTGCTCGGACTTAAACCGGCCACGGCAGTCACCGGATTGATTACGCCGCGCGCATCGTTCGAATGAAACCCGCGCCCCCAATTCGCATAGAGCTCCACCTCGTCGTCGATCGCGTAGGCGCTGCCGACTTTCGGCGAAGTTTCGCTGTCGCTGTGATTGCCGCTGTACACGTCCGGCAGCACTTCACGGGCGCGCGCATCGAATTTGAAGAAGTCGGCGCGCAGTCCGCCGGTGATGCGCCACTTCTCCATGAGATTCCAACTGCCCTCCGAATAGAAGGAGATCGAACTTTCCTTCACGGCATGACGCGAGATCCATTCGACGAATTCTCCTCGATCGGTGCTCTGCAGGCCGACATCTCCGATATCGTCGTAACGGAATTCCGTGCCGGTGGTCATACTCCAGCGCTTCACCGCTTCCCACTTGTGCTCATATCGGCCGCCCACAATCCAACGACGATCGACCTGCTTGATCTGCGCGTCGTAGGTCGAGTTCGAAAGCATGTGCCAGTCGTAGTACTGGCCGTAAAGCGTCGCCCGCCAATCGTTCCCCAGCAACCTTGCGGTGGCGATCCAGCGAAGCGTTTCGCCCTCGGCGGTGGGGTCGAGCGCACAGAACACATCTGCGCAAACGTCGCTGCCGATGACGCGCTCCGGAATCTGCTCCGTCGGCTGCCACGTTGCGTGATAGCCAGAAATCGACGCCTGCAAAGTGGCGTTGCCGAGCGGCTGACTGTATTTCAACCATCCCGATTGATGCTGCAAATCCTCCGGTAATTCCCATGGTCCATCGTAGTGCTGATACTGCGCTACATAGGTCAGCGTTCCTGTGCCGACGCCGGCGGTGCCGCCGCCGGCAAATCGCTGCCAACCGTATTGACCGCCCTCAGCAGCAACAAAGGATCGTTCGTAACGATCGATCGTATTCATGAAGGCAGCGCCTGCCGGTGAAAAATCGCCGGTGTCAGCGCGATAGGTTCCCTTTCGGTAGTCGATGCGCTCCACCGTTTCCGAGATCAATCCGTTCATGTCCAAGTACCCCTGCCCGTGGCCGTGGGTGCGCATGTTCATCGGGACGTCGTCGATATAGGTGGTGAAGTCCGTGCCGTGATCAAGATTGAAGCCACGCAAGAAATATTGATTCGCTTTACCGCTGCCGGAGTGTTGTGCTGCGATGAGCCCAGGCACCGCTTCCAATAACTCAGCGACCTTGAGCATCGGACGCACCAGGAGATCGTCGCCGCCTACCGATCCTTCGCTGGCCGTCGAAGCCCTGCCGATTAATGCTTCGCCACGGCCGAAGACCACGATTTCCTGGAGCTGAGTCGTTTTTCCAACTTCCGGCGCATCCGACAATTCCGCGCCATGAACGGTCGACAGCATTAAGCCGACGACGCAGAGCGCCATGGATTTTTTCATCCCGACTCCCCCTGACTCGATATTTTGACTCGATATTTTCGACATTGTTGTTCGACGTTATCGGCGCTCAATCATAAGCCTTCGGCCGGATTGTCTTGTTAATTTCAGTCAACCGGGCCCGTTTATCGACGCTTGCGGTACTCTTCGTCCCATGAATTTGCGCGATGAAGTGGAGCTCTTACTTCCCGGCTGGGAGAGCTGGTATCCAAGCGTGTTCGACGCCGCGGTCGACCTAGGTTTGCTACGCGCGCGCGTTTGTTCGCCTGGTTCGCTCATGCTTTCGGAGCGTCACGCAAGTATCTACAACGAAGCGGTGCAAGCGTTTCGTGAACAATGGAGCGTGGTGGAACCGGAAGCGAAAGAGCACGAGACGGCGAACGTTAACCACGACGGGCAAAGACCGCTCCACGATTCTGATTCCAAAGCCGACTCGTCTCGCGTTTCGTATCGTGCGTCTCGATTCCGGCCCCACAGAAGATGAATCAAATCGAATCGCTACGCACACTCCTGGCCAACAGCCAGCGCGCCGTTGTCTTCACCGGCGCCGGCATCAGCACGGAATCGGGGATTCCCGATTTCCGCAGTCCCGGCGGCGTATGGTCGAAGATGCAGCCGATTTATTTTCAAGACTTCATAGCGTCGGAGGAAACGCGCAAGGAAGCCTGGCGTCGCCGCTTCGCCAATACCGACGGTTGGAATGACGCCAAACCGAATCGCGGACATTTCGCGGTGGCGAACCTTGTCGACGGCAACAAGGTTGCCAGCGTGATTACGCAAAACGTGGACAATCTGCATCAATTGTCCGGCGTGCCTGAAAGCAAGGTCATCGAGCTTCACGGCAACGCAACGTATGCGAAATGCTTGCAGTGCCAGATCCGTATCGAACTCGATATCATCCAACGGGAATTTCGCTCCACGGGAACCGTGGAGCCATGTCCCTGCGGCGGCATCATCAAATCGGCGACGATCTCGTTCGGACAAGCTATGCCCGAGGAACCGATGCGCCGCGCCGCCATCGAGACGGAGCGCTGCGATTTATTCATTGTGCTCGGCTCGTCGCTCGTCGTGTTTCCCGCGGCGGACTTTCCCGCCCGGGCCAAGCGCAGCGGCGCGCGGCTCGTTATCGTGAACCGCGACCCCACCGACCTCGATGAACTCGCGGACCTGGTCATTCACGAAGGCATCGGCGATACGTTGTCGGCGGTCCTTTCTCTGTGACCGGATACCGATACCCCGCATCGGAACAAGAGACGTATGAGCGAACGATTGAAACATGGAAATGTCTTAAGGCTCGCCGTCGGATGGAATAAACTACTCCGCTCGACGATCTTACGCTCTCACCCTTTCCGTTCCGACAGCAGGAGTCATCGCATGAAGCGTCGCCTTGTGGTCTTAGTCGCCTCGTTTGCCGCGACTATCGTATCGGCCGCACCCGCCAAACCAACGACGGGCCAGGTCGAATTCAAGGAGCACACGCTCAAGAACGGTTTGCGCGTGCAGCTGTCGGAGGATCACACCGCGCCGGTCGTGGCCGTGCATGTTACGTACGACGTCGGTTCGCGCAACGAGCGCCCCGGCCGCACGGGATTCGCACATCTCTTCGAGCACATGATGTTCAAAGGCTCCGAAAACGTCGGTAACGGCGAGCACTTCTATCAAGTGTTCACGCAGGGAGGCAGCATGAACGGCACGACGAGCTCCGACCGCACCGTGTATTTTGAAACCATGCCGGCGCATCAACTGGAACTCGCCTTGTTTTTAGAAGCGGACCGCATGCGCTCGCTGGCGATCACGCAAGCCAATCTCGACAATCAACGCAATGCGGTTCAGGAAGAGCGCCGTCAAAGAATGGACAATCAGCCTTACGGTAAGGCGTTTGAACGGCACCAGGCGCTGATGTACGACAACTTCGCGTACAAGCACTCGACCATCGGTTCCATGGAGGACTTGAACGCCGCCACGGTCGAAGACGTCGCGGAATTTTTCAAGACCTATTACGCACCGAACAATGCCGTGCTCACCGTGGTCGGCGATTTCAACTCGGCGACGGCACTGTCGCTGATCGACAAATACTTCGCAGGCATTCCGCGACAGCCGTCGCCGCCATCGGTCGACGTCGCGGAACCGGCGCAAAAAGCAGAGCGCCGCGACAGCATGGACGATCCGCTGGCGCGCTTGAGCCGCGTTTATATAGGCTACAAGGCGGCGCCGGGAAACACGCCCGATTACTTCGCGCTTGAAGTGCTGGCGACGGTCTTGCAAGACGGACAAAGCTCGCGGTTGTACAAGACGCTCGTCCGCGACAAACAACTCTCGGTAGGCGCGGGCGCGTTCGTTCTGGAGCAACGCGGCCTGTCGCCTTTTTATGTCATTGCTACTGTCATGCCCGGCAAGAAACCGGAAGACGTCGAAGCGTCCATTTACGCCGAGATCGAACGCATCCAAAAGGAACCGATCGCCGACTGGGAGCTCACCAAGGCGCTGAATGGAGCGCGAGTAAATTACTACTCCGGGATCGGCAGCGCACAGTCACGAGCCGCCGCACTTGGAATCAATAAAGTGTTCTACAACGATGCGAATGTGCTGAACACTTACATAAAGAGTATCCGCGCCGTCACGAAAGCCGACGTGCAGCGCGTGGCGAATCGGTATTTGCAACCCGGCAATCGCACCGTGCTCACCGTCAACGCCACCGGCGGCCGTCAATAAGGAAGGACTTGCACATGAAAGTAGATACCCTGAAAGCCGCGCTGACGCTACTTGCCGTCGTTGCCGTTGCAGCAAACGCCCAACAACCGTCGGCCGGCAGCGGTCCGGCCGGACAGACCGTGAAAGGCGCGGAACTCAAGAACAAGGCGCCGATCAATACACAAACATTGCGCATTCAATTACCGAAGCCGGTGGAAGCGCGCCTGAGCAACGGTGTCCGAGTCGTTCTGATCGAAGATCACAAGTTGCCCACCCTAACGCTGCAACTGCTTCTTCTGGATCGCGGCGACGCGGCCGACCCGAAGGGCAGTCAAGGCCTCGCAAGCGCTACCGCTACGCAACTACGCGAAGGCACCGCCACCAGGACCGGACCGCAACTCTCCGAACAATTGGATGCGCTCGGCGGTTCGCTCACGGGTGGCACCTCGACGCTCGACAGCTATCTGATTCTGTCGGGATTGTCCGAGCACACCGACAAGTTGCTGTCGCTGTTCGCCGATGTGCTCTTGCATCCCACGTTCCCCGCGGACGAATTGGATCGGTACAAGACTCGCTTACTCTCGCAGCTGCAGAACCAACGCGCTCAACCGGGATTCATGGCGCGCGAACAATTCAGCAAGGCCGTGTACGGCGATCATCCGGCCAGCATCGTTGCGCCCGCCGATGACGACGTGAAACGCCTCTCCGTCGCCGACATGAAGTCCTTTCATCAACGCTATTATCGACCGAATGCCGCGTGGCTCTTGGTTGCCGGCGACGTAACCATGAAGGATCTGCAACCCAAATTGGAACGAGCGCTCAAGGAGTGGACCGCAAATGAGGAACGGCCGGAGGCATTGCCCACCGTGAAGGCCGTCGAAACATCGAAAGTCTTCGTGGTGGATCGTCCGGGCTCGGTGCAAACCTCATTGCTCATGGGAACACTGAGCACGAAAGGCGATGATCCGGATCGCCCCGCACTCGTCGTCATGAACCAGGTTCTAGGTGGCGGCCCGGCCTCGCGGCTGTTCATGAATCTGCGCGAGGACAAGGGTTACACCTATGGCGCGTATAGCAACGTCTCGCTCGGGCGTTATCCGGGCACGTTCAATGCCAGTGCCGAAGTGAGAACGGAAGTCACGGCCGGCGCCATGACGGAATTCATGAACGAGTTTAAAAGGATGGCAGCAGAACCGGCGGGGTCCGTCGAACTCGCAAACGCCAAGCGCGCGATTGTCGGACGCTTCGCATTGGCGTTGGAGGATCCTCGCGCATTCCTCGGCTATGTCGTCGAACAAAAAATCTTCGGCTTCCCGGTTGATTACTGGGATCACTTTGCCGAACGCATCGACTCGATCACCGCCGCCGACGTGCAACGCGTCGCCAAGAAATATCTCGACACCAAACGCTTCCAGTTCGTCGCCGTCGGCGATGCGGCGAAGATCAAGGACGTGATGAGGAATTATGAGAGCAACTAGCCGCTAGCTACTAGCGGCTAGCCAGAGTCGGAACTCCCTCTCTAGCCTCCATAGAACGTGAGATAGACGCGCTAAGTAGCGTCACCGTCCTTTTCTCCTTCTTTGGCTAGTAGCTAGCTGCTCTCCTGCAATATGTGATGTTCATATTCATTGAGCGCCTCTCCGCATGGCATGCTTCGCCCTTTTAACGAGGACCCTCCATGACCGTCGACGCCCATTCCCAACTCGTCACCTTGCAATCGCATGCGCTGCAACAATCGGCGCGGCTGGCCGACAGCGGTACGTTGGCTTGGATTTTGTCGGCACTATCCATCTCGACGAAGATCATCGCGAATAAAGTCCGACGTGCGCAACTGGACGATGTGCTTGGCGCCGCCGGCGCGGAAAACGTCCAAGGCGAACAACAGCAGAAGCTCGATGTGATCGCCAACGAAGTGCTGCTCCGAACGCTTGGCGCGCGCGAGGGCGTCGCGATCGTCGCTTCCGAAGAAAACGAAGAACCGGTGATCATTCGGAACGATGCGCAAGGCGAACGAAAATACTGCGTGCTGTTCGATCCGCTCGACGGCTCATCCAACCTCGACGTATGCGGCGGGGTCGGCACCATCTTCAGCATCCTGAGGCAAGACCGCCGCACTGCGCGTCCCGAAGACTCTCTCTTGCAACCCGGCACCAGCCAAATCGCCGCAGGTTACGTTCTCTACGGACCCTCGACCGTGATGGCCCTGACGCTCGGCAACGGCGTAGATTTGTTCCTGCTCGATCCCGCCATCGGTGCCTTCGTTCGCGTCGCGGAGCAGGTTCGCATCCCCAAAGCCAACAAGAGCTACTCGCTCAACGAAGGTAATCGTCCTACGTTTCCGGTCGGTTATCAAAAGTACTTGGACTGGGCGCAAACCAACAACTACTCGAGTCGCTATGCCGGTGCGATGGTTGCGGACGTTCACCGCATCCTTCTAAAGGGCGGCGTCTTCATGTATCCGCCGACCAAGAAAGCGCCGAACGGCAAATTGCGCCTCATGTACGAAGCCAATCCGATGGCAATGCTGATCGAACAAGCCGGCGGCAAAGCGCTCGCGGCACCGACTCAACGCATCATGGAAGTGGCTCCAACCGACATTCACCAACGCACCGCGGTCATCCTCGGAAGTGCGGATGAAGTCGATCACGTAGTGAAGCACTTATAGACGGAAATTCACCGAGGCGAGCGGCAAGCGCATGAAGATCAGCGCTAGCCCTAAAACCCGTTGCGCCATTTACTGCCAGACAGCAACACGATATTGGATCGTCGCCAGTAACAAAGCGCCACGAGCATCCGCCGTCGCTCGATCGCAGCATGCGATCGAAGTGTATGCGATCCGTACACCCTGCTCCTGTATCTTCCCGCGCTCAAGCTGGCCACGGGGATGCGGCCCATTGGTTGTCGTCGTGCCGGCGCTCAACTACAGAACTATCGGAGGTTGCAACATGCACATGGTTTCTTTCAAGTCGGCATGGCGACGCAGCGTGAGCTTCGTCATGAATACAACGCCGAGATCACCATCCACTCCTCGTTCATGGTCCGGTTCGATCGCTGCCGTCGCGGGAATTGTCGCCTTCGGTTTAGGCGTTCAAGCGACGGCGCAAACCGTAGTTACGCTTACGCCATCGGCGGACACCTACACCGAACAAGGTCAGCCCACGGTGAATTTCGGCACGGCGACCACGGTGTTGATTCGCCGCGATCCGGCCGGAACGCTGACGCGCGGCGGGTATTTTCAATTCGATTTGTCCGGCTTGCCTGCAGGTACGATTAGTTCGGCCACTCTGCGATTGTTCGGTTCGCAGGACCAAGGCGGCGCAGGCATTACGCTGAAGTCGCATGGCGGCACGGCGGAAGTGCCCTGGAGCGAAACCGCGCTGACGTACAACAATTCGCTGACGCTGACGGGCGTTGATTTCAACAGTGCGTCGTTGGCGACGGTCAACGTGTCGCCGCCGCCGGCAGCGTGGTACAGCTGGGATGTTACGTCATACATAGCCGGACGCCGCAGCCTGGGTCATGCGACGATCGGCGTGGGCTACACGACGACCGATACGTATCGATCGACGTTCAACTCGCGGCAAGCGGCGACCAACCGGCCGCAGCTGGTGGTCACGATTACCGCTTCTCTGCCGCCGCAGAGTTGGCCGATGTTCGGCCATGATTATTCGAACACCCGCACTTCCATCGACACCGGCATCAACGCGGCGAATGTGGGCTCTTTGGCAGTTCGCTGGCGCAGCGCCGGCGGCGGCATCACCGCCACGCCCACGATCGCGGACGGCATTGCCTACGTCTCGACCTTCCACGGCTTCGTGAAAGCAGTCCGTATCTCGGATGGCTCGACTCTATGGCAAGTACAGCCGTCGACTTCAGTCACCATGTTGTCGCCGTCCCCATTCGTTGATACGTCGACGAATAGAATCTACGTTGCCGGCAACGGCGGCATGGTGTTCGCGCTCAATCGTTCGACGGGCGCGACGATATGGTCGCGGCAGATCGAATCCACGCCGAATTCGCGTGTCTCCTCGTCACCCATCGTCGTTGGAAATATTCTGATCATCGGCTCCGGTTCGTACCAAGTCTTCGTGCCGGCGACGCCAATGTTCCGCGGAAAAGTGGTGTTCTTGAATGCGTCCACCGGCGCACCGTTGAACTACATTACCAACATGTGCCCGTCTACCGTTTGCGGCGGGGGCATCTCGGTATGGTCGACGGCGGCAGTGGATACGGCGACGCGCACGGGCTATATCGGCACGGGTCAAGCGTATGCCGCACCGGCAGGTCCTTACTCCGATTCGCTGGTCGCATTTAACATCGATACCGGTGCGATCCGGTGGAACTACCAATTCACGGCGAATGACGTGTACACCATCAGTACCGGCTTCATCGACTTTGACGTAGGAGCATCGCCGAATCTGTTCACGGCAACCATCGGCGGCGTATCACGCCAAATGGTGGGCGTGGGCGACAAGGGTGGCCGTTACGCTGCCTTCGATCGCAGTACCGGTCAGCGCATGTGGATTACCACCATCGGCACCGGAACGTCGATCGGCGGCATGATGCACTCCGCGGCTTATAACAATGGCCGCATCTATGTAGTGAACAATCAGGGTCTCCGAGGCACGGGACGCAATGATCCCGTCCCGGTTCCTGGCGTCGCTCGGGCCTTGGATGCAGCCACCGGCGCTGTCGTATGGAGCACGAACCTAACTCAAGGCGGTTTCGGCGGCGTCAGCATCGCCAATGGCTTCATGTACTTCACGACGTGGGACGGGCGCTTGCATGTGCTGAACGCAAACACCGGCGCCATCGTAAAGATCGTGCAAGTCTCGCCGCAGCTTGGCAGCTACGTCGCGGCCGTGGACGGCTTCCCCAATGGATCGGCCAGCGGTCCCGTCGTGTACAGCGGCCGAGTCTACGTGGGCTATGGCTGGACGTGGATCCAGAATATCGATGGCGGTTTGACGGCTATCGGACCTTAAGGCGGTGAATATTATTCTTCAGCACTTGTTCTGCTGAGCGTTTGCACCTGGCTCGCAGTCAGACTATCTGGCTGCGAGCCCTGTGCTTAATCACAGTGTGACTCGCCCTCACTGACCGTTCGGTCAGCTCCCGTCGATCCAATACGTTCGATTGCAGCGATCCTACTCAAGAAAATCGCGCCTCGGGTTATTCTGGAGTTAATGTGCGCATTCGCTTCATTGGAAATGAATGCGACCTGCTCTGAATTCCAAACCGCGCCCCTGACGTTGGAGGTTTCACATGAGTGTTCGCACCGGTCTCTACACGCTGATCGCGCTAAATCTGGCATTGCTTGCTTTTGGTCTTGTTCAACAGTTGACACCTGCGTTCGCTCAGGACGAACTTCCCATCCTGCGAGGCCGCGGGCTGGAGATTGTCGATGGCCAGGGCCGCGTTCGCGCCAGCATCAGTATCCTGGCACCGAGCAATTCGAAGACCGGTGAGGAGCAATCGGAAACCGTGCTGCTTCGACTTATCACGGAGCGAGGCCGCCCGACCGTCAAGATCGGGGCGTCCGAGCCGACTTCCGGATTGAGTTTCGCCGGCCCGACCGGCACGAAAGACAGCTACCTCATCCTTCAGACCCAGGACACGACCAGTTCGCTCAAACTGAGAAATGAAGACGGGCGCGAACAAGTCCTGACTCCGTAGTGTGTCGCCAAGAAACGCCCGTGCGGCTTATCGCCTGCATTTACGATTCGCATGCAACGGCGTCATTAGGGTATCCAATTGATGGCTAGGTACTACCATGCTCATCCGACAAGGTGAACGCCGAGATGCCGAGAACCTCTCTGCATTGGCCATTCAAGTCTTCCTTCACACCTATGCCACCGAGGGTATCTCGTCGTCGATCTCTCGCTACGTTTTGTCGGAGTTCTCTGCCGATAAGTTTGCGACCCTTTTGTCCGAGAAATCGTCGGCCGTTCTGGTGGCGGAGATTGGCGAGAACCTCGTTGGCTATGCGAAAGTCGACGTCGGTACGCAGTGTCCGGCGATCACGAACGCCAAGGTAGAGCTCGCAACCCTGTACGTTCAGGAATCCTTCCTAGGTAAAGGAGTCGGCCGCGAACTCTTGAACGAAGCAGAGCGATGGGCCAGGCAACGCACGAATGCCTCAATCTGGTTGACCGTAAATTCAAAGAATGCCCGTGCCATCGCTTTCTATGCAAAGCACGGCTACACCCAACTTGGGATCACTCACTTCGTACTCGGCAATGAGAAGCACGAGAATCTTGTATTAGCCGGTCGAGACACTTAACGCTTCCATCGGAGACCGCTTGCATACAAAGCAAGCCACGCTTCTCATGTCGACTACTATGTGTGAAATCGCAAGAATGACCGTCGCTGTTGCAGCCCTCCTCATAGGAGTGACCGCAACTGGAACGGAGAAGGCCGACTTGGTCGTGGTCAAGAAATCCGAAGCCCGTCTCTACTTGCAACATAACGGCAAGAGTTTTGCCTCGTTCAAGGCGGCATTCGGCGCCAGGCCAAAGGGCCACAAACTCCAACAAGGCGACGAACGAACACCAGAGGGACATTACGTTCTTGATTCTAAGAACTCTAAAAGTGCCTATTACAAATCCATTCACATCTCCTATCCAAACACCCAAGACATTGCATCGGCCAAAGCGCTTGGCATCAAGCCCGGTGGAGACATCATGGTTCACGGTCAGAAAAACAAGTTTGGCTGGCTTGCTTTCGTAGTGCAGTGGTTCAATTGGACTGATGGGTGCATTGCCGTCGACAACGACGATATGGATAGAATCTGGAATGCCGTCGATGTCGGCACACCGATCGAAATCTATCCGTAGCATTCGCATTGCAACCCTCTCGCCACTGAAAATACCGACAAAGTCGGCAATTCATCTCACTGCGCCAGTGCGCCGCGTGAAATTGCTGTGATAAGTTTGCTTATCGGATAGTCATAAATGGAGATTGAATGAACGCGAACGACCTTCTTATTCTCGCCGATGCAAATTACGCGCAATCCATCGTCGTCAGTACGCTTTGGAGCCCCGAAGGAGAAGTCGTTGTGCGTAACGACTTGCAACTCGTCGCATCGGCGACACGCTTCCCGGCAGGCTCGTTTAATTGCATCATGCCTATTGGCGAGCCTGCCGACGCACGGCGCGCCGAGAGCTGGCTGCACGATGCGGCGACTTTCTTCGGCGCTAGGAATCGCGGTTTCAGCGTTCTGCTTCGCGGCGAAAAAGACCATGTACTCGATCGGGCATGCATGAGCTTCGGCATGGAAAAATTAGGGACGCCGCCGGGAATGGTGCTCGAAAACCGGGTCGCTCCGGCAACGATTCCCGGCAACGTGGAAATCGTACGCGTGTCATCGAGCCGGCAATTGGCCGACTTCGTCGATGTCGCCGCCGTGGGATTTACGCAAATTAAGCTGCCGGAAGACATATCGCGCGGCCTGTTTATCCATCACGACCGCATCCTGTCCCCGTATGTCCATTTCTACGTTGCGTATTTGGACGGCAGACCGGCGGCAACGACCATGGCCGTGGACAGCCATGGAATCTCCGGCATCTATTGGGTGGCGACGCATCCCGATATGCAACGTCGTGGGTTGGCGGACGCCATTATGCGTTTCGCGAGCAACGCGGCATTCGACCGAGGGGCTCCTTGCGTCATCTTGCAGGCAAGTCCGTTCGGAGAGCCGGTATATCGCCGCATGGGCTATCGAGAGTTCACACGCTACCCCTCTTATTTTATTCGTCGATCAACGCTGGAAAGTCGATCGCAAGGAAAGTAACAACTGATCCTGGCATTCCGAATGCAGATGCAAAAAATAAAGCCCCGCGACACTCGCGAGTCGCGGGGCTTTCTCATTGCAAAAAAGAAATCTTATTCGAGGCAGACGACCAATTGCGCCGAGTGGCTGCGCCAATTGATGGGGATCACGAACGAACGGAGATTCTCCGGTGGCTGCACTTTCTCCGGTTCGCCGGCAACGATTTGCGGCACCGAGATCATGAAGTCCTTGCCGAAGTCTTTACGCGCATTGCCAGAGATCGTGTTGGCCACTTCGCCGACGAGATCGCACATGTTTTCCTGGGTCAGTTCCGTTTCGCCCATGCGCATCAGCATGACGGTGAGCATCGGACGCGACGCCGTGAAATAAACGATACCGCGGCGCTTGCCGGCGATACTGATGACCCCGGTGAACTCCTGCACCGACGGCTTGCCATCCTGCACGATATACGGCGATCCCACCGATGCCGGTTGGTTGGCAGCGGCCTCGAAGTAGTGCGTCGTGCCTTCGACGAACGTTTCGAGTTCGACTTTAGTCATGGGGCCCCCCGGAGCAATTCGTCGATGGCGTCTGTCAGTTGACGGTCAGTAAACGGCTTGCAAAGGAATCCGTTCGCGCCGCGCTTAAGCGCTTCGATCGCCGTTGCTTTGTCGGACAACGCCGAGATGATCAGGATCAGCACGTCGGGTTTGATCGCGACGAGCTTTTCCACGCACTCGATGCCGTCCATTTCCGGCATCGTAATGTCCATGGTCACCACATCGCAAGGATCTTTTTTGAACGCTTCGACGGCAAGGCGGCCGTTGGACGCCGTGGCCACCACTTGCAGGCGGTCGATCTTCAGTTCGCGCTCGATCTTGCGGCGAATGATGTTGGAATCGTCGCAAATCAGGAGCTTGAGTTTGCCGGCCGCGAGCGTCTGAGCTTGGGCAGTTGCACTTGCCATTGTTATCCCTCGTCTGTGTACTTAAGTTTTGAGTTGAGTACTTAGGTTATGCCGCAGCCGCCCGCGCAACCGCAGGCAACCAAATCTTAAACTTCGCGAAACGACCACCGGCGGAGGCCAGTCCGATTCGCCCGCCCATCTCGGCGACCAGCACGCGCACGAGATCCATGCCCGCGCCTCTGCCCGCATCCGTCGTAACCTCCTCGGAGGTCGAGAATCCGGGGCGGAAGATGAGAGCCATCGCCTGGCGCGCATCCAACAAGGAAGCTTGCGCCGGAGTAATCAAGCCGCGTTCGATGGCGACTTCCTTAATGCGATCTAGCTGCAAGCCGCGTCCGTCGTCGCGGACCACGAGTTCGTAACCTTCGCTGCCGCGATCGACGAAGTCGATGTTCAACACGCCGGCTTCGGGTTTCTGCATCATCAACCGGTCCTGCGGCATTTCGATGCCGTGCACGACCGAGTTACGCACGAGTTGAATCGTGATGTCTTTGACGGCGCGACGATAATTTTCCGGCACGCGATCCAAACCATGGAACTTCATGGTGACGCGCTTGGATTGCGTCTCGGCAACGCGCTTCGCGAGTTTGTCGAGCGTCGATTCAAGCGCCGATGCGGCGGCTCCGTCCTGATGCTTCGACAAGAGACCCGTGCTTTCCAGCGAATTGTCCGCCCCTTGGCCGGTCAGCCACTCGCCGACCTTCTTGTCGGTATCGGCGTTGGTCGGCGCGGAAACGCGGCGGCTGGCGATCGCGTGGTGCAAGTCGACCAAGCGGCCCAACATTTCGCGAACTTGGGCCAAGTGATTGAACAAGTCGTCGAGCTTGACGACCAGCGGCAGGAAGTCCGAACCCGACAGATTCGGGCGCGCCTTGAGTTCGTTGAGCGCTTCTTCGAAGGCGTGGGCGCGTTGTTCGACCGTCTTGAGGCCAAGGGCCGCCGCTTCGCCTTTGACGGCGTGGACCTGGCGATAGATGCTGTCGATCTTGGTGCGGAACGCGGCTTCTTCGCGCGCCGGTTCCTTCAGAATCGAGTTGACCATCTTCAATGAAACTTCGGCGTCCGTGAGGAAGCCCGTCAAGCTCTCCGGATCGACGTGGAGAATGCGCAGCAACATATCGAGTTGTTGTTGCGCCTTTTCGTTCGACTCTTGCAACTCGCGGGACAGCAACACGCGCTTGGTGCAATCGTTCACCGTCACCAGCAAGTGGGACATCGTGCCGCTATCGGCTTTCACGCGGTTGAAATCGAATTCCAAAAAGTGCGTCTCGAAGCCACCGGCCGGATTGTCGAAGTGCACTTCCACTTCGCCGAGCGGGTTGATGGATTTAATCAGCTTTTCGTTTACGCGGTCGCCCCAAAGCAGCTGCACATAGTCTTGCGCCGTCTTCAGCGTTTTCTCCGGCACAATGCCCTTCAGCAAGTCGTCGAAGGTGATGTTGTCGAAACTTTCGCGACGGAAGATGCCGGCAAGGGCCATCGACTTTTCGGTTCCGAGCTTCATGTTGCGGTCGAGCAGGAACAAACCTTCGTTCACCGTGCGCAAGATGTCTGCGGTTTCTTTGCGGGCGCGATTCGAAGACGCTTCTTCTCTTTGCAAATTGCGCACGAAGATGAATTGGATGGAGAACAACACCAGCAAAGCGGCGACAATGCCGACGCCGAGCACGATGCGCTGCGTGGTCGCAAGCGCCGCGCTGCTCGATTCGATATCGGACACGATCACGCCCAGCTTGCGCGACAGTTCGTCGTGCACCTTGGCACTTTTGACTTTAAGTTCGGCGAGCTGGTTCTTCAGCGTCTCGCCGCGTGAATTCAAGGTGACTTGGTTGGTGCTTTCATCGCGCGTATACGGCGATCCCGAGAAGCGCACCACCGGATCCAACTTCGTTTTGTAATCGGCCCAAAGCTTGCCGGCCGAATCTAACGCCGCCTTGGCTTCGTCGCTGCCGACGGCCAAGCGCACGCTTTTACCATCGGCCGTCTTCATGCTTTCGCCGGCCGCCAGCGCGGTCATGGTTTCGTCCAGCCAACGGCGCGAATTGCTCAGCTCATCGAGCACCGGTTTGATGTCTTCGCCATTCTCCAAACGCGCGACCAGCGCGTTCGTCGCCGCATCGATATAGGCCGGTTGCGCCGCTTGCGCCGCAACCTGCTTGATCGCAGGGGCATTGTTCGCGAAGCGATTCGCGCTGGAGAAGTTAAACGCCAATACGGTCGCCACTAAGAGGACGAAGGCCGCTAGCGCTCTAACAATTCCGTTGAATTTGCCGAAATCAAAAATACCCATTTACATTCCCCTGCAATTCAGGTTGATGGCTTTGACGACCAACAACGATCGGCCACGCCGATCAGCTCACTCAGAAACCCTGCGATGTCCGCGAATTCGACCGACATAAGCCGGCGCCTCTCGAGGAACTACCGACTACGATTCGTAGGCAGTTACCGCGGTCGTATTTTTGACAATATCCGCGTTAAATGAGGGCGAACCAGTTCCCGCTTTTAACGATCCGTAGTACGCACTGGTTCAAAGAATTGTCGTTAGCCGTCCTTGCCCGAAACGAATATCAGCCTTCAATTCCGGGCATCCCTGCGCGCCGAATGCCCATTCTCTCGTGATGCACTGCGATTCGCCCAAACATTGCTGAAGCTTAATCGATCTACTACCGGCATTGGTGTTCGTGGCGCTGTCACAACCTCGCCGAACGGACGGCTGGAGAAACGCTTGCTCAAGCCAACCAGACCTGCCAAGCGGAATTCATCTTCCTGCAGCATTTTCACCACAGTTGTTTTAGACCCGGTTTAATTCGGTATTTTCAAGTCCTTACGCAGAGGCAGCGACTCGACACTCAGCACTTTCAAGGCTCATGATTCGTCCGCATTGGCTAACCCTGGAGTTGCCTTACACACTCTGGAATGCCTGCTAAGGACGGTCGGCAGTGAATGCAACGTTCGATCTCCACCCCACTTCGAGGGCGATGACATGACGGCATCGATCATTTTCGCTTCGCACGTAGCGTTGAATCAAAGGGGATCGCTCGAATCCTTGGTGTATTTCAATTCCTGCCAGAACCGCGTGACCGAAAGCATCGTCGAAGCCGTGGAGCGCTTCGGTCCGCTTGAGATCGTGCAGGAACTTGACCGCTTGCGCGTCCGGGTAAGCGGGCTGCCGGAAGCGCAGGCCCTATTTGCCGTCGAGGCCTCCTCGGGTCGGCCGGTCGGGATAGCGGTATACGCACGTCCCGATTTTCGACACATCATGGTGGTGCATCTCGGCGTGGCCGCCGAGTTCGCAAGCGGCGGAATGCGGGCGAGCGAACAACTGTTGTTGAAGCTACTGCGAGAGTTGCGCCGTTCCAGCCGCCGCATCAAAGGCGTCGAACATTTCGAGCTCTACTACGACGGAGCGCGCGACCGCTCGAACTTGCACCCGCAACGATACGCCACCGCCGCATACGCCTAACTAGCGCTGCTGTTGCTACCTTGCACTATTCTTTCGCGTGCTCGCGAGCAGCAAGCTCATTGAGAAGCGCGAATAGCTGATCCTCGCCGCCTGCGCTGCTGACGTCCAAGGTGTATTTACCATTGACGACGAAAGTGGGCACGGAGCCGATCCGGCTGCGCAGCGCAAACGTATTCGCCTCGTCTAATTTCCGCTCCAGCGACAGAGCGCCGAAGTTCTTTTGGAATGCGGTCGCGTCCACGCCATGCGCGGCAAAAAACTCCCGAGCCTTGTCGACGGTGTTCAGAGGATTCCCGTTCATGTGAATTTCGTTAAAAATCAGCGGGTGCAGTTCATCCAACCGTCCGAGCGATTCGGCCGCGAAATAGAAGCGGCCATGAAACCGCGTAATGTCGTTCCACGTCCCCGGCACTCGCGTAAACACCACATACTCCGCCTTACCGCCCGATTGAGCGTTGCGCCACGCTTCAATGCGTGGATCAAGCGCATTGCAATGCGGGCATCCATACCAGAAAAACTCGGTCACTTGCACTTGATCGGGCGACACCGCAACGGGTTGCGTGGGCGATAGGCGCATATAGTTCACGCCTTCTTTGAACTTCGATCCGATGGGAGCACGCGGCGGCAGCTGCGCAAGTTTTAGCGGAGCTGTGCCCTTATCCATGGGTTGGTCTTTGGTCTCAGCGCCTTCTTCCGTCTCGGCGACTTGCTCGGTGACCTCCTCGGCGCCCTCAGCACTCTTCACCGTCGGTTCGCCCGTTGGATTCGACGAAGGTTCTGCCGCTACCGGAGTACCGGCCGACGCTGCGGGAGCGTTGGTTTCTTTCGGGGCAGACGCCGCCGCACCGGTCGCACTCGACTCGTTTTTACTGCATGCGTTAACGCCGATGGCAAGCGCTGCCAAGAGCAATGCAAAGAGCGAATACTGGAGCGCATCTCTTTTCATGGGACTGTCCTACGGACCGCGGTCCTCGCGCATCAATCACTGTCGAAGCACTTGTTTATCGCAGTCCCTGTATATACGAAGCAACCGCTTGGATCTCTTCATCGGACAACTTGGCCGCGATCTCGTTCATGGCTTTGGTTGCATCCGTAGTGCGGATACCTTTCTTATACGCACTGAGCTGCGCGCTGACGTACGTAGCGTATTGCCCACGAAGCGACGGATACAACGCGAGCGGGTTGCCGCGACCGCCCGGTCCATGGCAAGCCAGACATGCCGGCGCTTGCGCTTTCGCATTGCCGCCGCGATACAAGCGTTGCCCGAGTTCCACTTTGCTCTTGTCGGCTTCGAGTCCACGCGCGGTTTGCGAAGCAAAATAGGCGGCCACGTCTTCCATGTCTTGCGGGGACAGCCCCATCGCCATCGGCGCCATCACGTCGCTTTTGCGCACGCCGCCCTTGAACGCCTTGAGTTGCTTAACGATGTATTGCGAATGCTGGCCGGCAAGCGAGGGCCATTCCGGATTGACGCTGTTGCCATCGACGCCATGGCACGCCGCACACGTCGCCGACTTCGCTTGACCGGCGGCCGCGTCGCCTTCGGCACGCACCACGCTCGTCAAACTTAGTAAAGATATAAGGAGAGCGGCACTCAACTTGGCATTCATCGTCACGACTCCAATGCATTCTCTAAGTATTCTCGGCCCGCTATATGAGTGGCCGCCGACAACAACCACGGCGTCCGACTTCGCGGGGCGCGAAATTGTACACTAGCCCGACTTTCTTAAAGGGATCGCGAGGGATAACGAATTAGGAGCCCGTATCGCGCAGCTCTGGACTGAAACCCATAGCCATAGCTATGGGTTGAGGGAAGAGCAAGCGATACGGGCTCCTAACTTCGTTAGCACCGCGATAGGGTTGACGCGCTGACGGCCTTCGTTGGAACTATTGCCATCTAAAGCTTGAATCGCCGCCATGAACCCTCTCGCGTCAACCCGCCCTTTGAGAAAGTCGGGCTAATCCATTCATTTCCTGAGCCGCGACTTCCGCACATGTCCCTTTTTCCGCAGGTTCGATTCCTCTTGGGTGCGCATCAACCCAAGCAATTTCCCGACGATACCGGCGCCGAAGTCGCCATCGCAGGCCGTTCGAATGCCGGGAAATCCAGCGCCATCAACGCCATCGTCGGACGCCAAGGCCTGGCGCGAAGCAGTAAAACGCCGGGCCGCACCCAGCAACTCAATTTCTTCGAACTGGAGCCCAATCGCCGCCTCGTCGACTTGCCTGGCTATGGGTTTGCACACGTCCCAATCCAAGTGCGACAGCATTGGGGAACGCTTCTCGAAAGCTATTTCGAACAGCGGCAGAGCTTGTGCGGCGTCATCGTAGTGATGGATTCGCGCCACCCCATGACGGAAATCGATCAAGAAATGCTCGCCCTCGCCACCGCACGGCTGCTACGCACCCATGTGTTACTGACTAAGGCAGACAAGCTCAGCCGGTCCGCCGCCATGAAAACCTTGGCCGAAGTACGCAAGACGCTCAAAGAACAAGCGACGGTGCAGTTGTTTTCCGCGCCCGCGAGAACCGGAACCGAGGAGGCGCGGGAGGTGCTGAAGAAGTGGTTAGAAAGGTAGGTATTCGAAACTTACCCGTTCGCGGCCTAGTGCGCCTCGTCCCAATTCGCGCCAAGACCGATGTCCACTTTGAGCGGCACCTTCAGCTCCGCCGCCTCCGACATGTGCTCTCGAACTCGCGCCGTTACTTCGTCGACCTGACTCTGATGAACTTCCAGGACCAATTCGTCGTGCACCTGCATGATGAGGCGCGCATCGATTTTCGAAGTCTGCAGCCATGCGTCGACGGCGATCATGGCGCGTTTAATGATGTCGGCCGCCGTGCCT
This sequence comes from uncultured Steroidobacteraceae bacterium, assembly GCA_964597495.1. GTDB lineage: Bacteria > Pseudomonadota > Gammaproteobacteria > Steroidobacterales > Steroidobacteraceae > CAZQYC01. The sequence goes on from CAZQYC010000004.1 coordinate 78,294, forward strand.
TGCATAGGTGCGTTAATGGCGCTGCGTTCGGCGTACTGGCGTAGCGCCGCATTGCGCGAAGCGATTTCTTGCAAGTACAACCGCCGGCCGAACACCGTCTCGACGAATCCTCGCTCGCGTGCGGAAGCGCGCGTCTCGTCCATGTAGCGCTTTACACCCGGATAGCGCTCGAAATACAGGTCGACGTATTTCTGCGCCTCGCCGCGTCCAATGCCAAGCTGCCGCGCCAAACCGAATGCGCTCATGCCGTAAATCAAGCCGAAATTGATGGCTTTCGCCGAGCGCCTTTGTTCCGACGTCACTGTCTCCAGGGCAACGCCCAGCACTTCGGCAGCGGTCGCTTGGTGAATGTCGCGATCTTCCGCAAAGGCCTTGAGCAAACTGTCGTCGCCGGACAAGTGCGCCATGATGCGCAGTTCGATCTGCGAATAGTCGGCTGCCAGCAAACGATAGCCCGGCGGTGCGATAAACGCCTGCCGGATACGACGTCCTTCGCCGCTGCGGATCGGAATGTTTTGCAGATTGGGGTCCTGGGACGAAAGCCTGCCGGTTGCCGCGACGGCCTGGTGGTAGGAGGTATGCACTCGGCCTGTGCCGACATTGACCTGAAGCGGCAATTTGTCCGTGTACGTCGATTTGAGCTTGGCGAGTCCGCGGTATTCCATGATGAGCTTCGGCAATTCGTATTGCTCTGCGAGCTCTTCCAGCACGTCTTCCGCCGTGGAAGGCTGGCCGGTGGGGGTCTTGCGCAAAGCGGGAATGCCTAGCTTGCCGAATAAGATTTCCTGCAGTTGCTTTGGCGAATCGAGGTTGAACGGTGAACCGGCCGCCGCATGGCAGGCACTCTGTACTTCCAACATGCGCTTGGCCAATTCGGCGCTTTGCCTCTTGAGCAAGGCCACGTCGAGCAACACCCCGGTTTCTTCCATGCGAAACAGAACCGGCGCCAGCGGTTGCTCTATGGTTTCATAGACCTTCTTGAGCGAGGGAAGCGCCTCAAGTTCTGGCCATAGCGTTTGATGCAATTGCAACGTGACGTCGGCATCTTCGGCGGAATACTCGGCGGCTTTCTCGACCGATACCTGTTCGAAGCCGATTTGCTTGGCCCCCTTGCCGGTCACGTCTTCATAGTGAATCGTTTCGATACCCAGGTACTTGAGCGCCGCCGAATCCATGTCGTGCCGAATGATCGTGCTATTGAGCACGTACGATTCGAGCATCGAATCGTGCAACAAACCCTTGAGCGCAATCCCATAACGCGCCAATACGTGTGCGTCGTATTTCAAATGATGTCCCAGCTTTGCGGGATGCTCTCCTTCGAGAAGCGGGCGCAATTTCCCGAGCACCTGTTCGCGATTCAATTGCGCAGGCGCACCCGCATAGGAATGCGCCAGCGGCACATAGGCCGCATGGCCGGCTTGCGTTGCGAACGACACGCCGACGATTTCGGCTTTCATATAGTCGAGCGAGGTCGTTTCGGTATCGAAAGCCATCAGATCCGAACTTTTCAGCCGATCAAGCCATGCATCGAAAGCGGCATCGGTCAGAATGCATTCGTAGTGTTTTTCGCGCTGCTTGCCGGGTTGCGCGCCGGGAGCGGCGCCCGCAGTCGCGCCCAAAATAGGCAATCCCGCATCGCTTGCCGATGAGTCGCCCGGCTCCAGTTGCTTCAATAGCGAACGAAGTTCGAGCCGCGTGTAAAGCTCGCGCAAACGTTCTGCGTTGGGCATACCGCATTTCAGTTGCTCGGGTTGCACTTCCAAAGCAACATTGCAGTCGATGGTGGCCAACTTTCTCGACAATTCGATTTCGGGCAAGCTGCCTCGCAAACTCTCGCCGACTTTGCCCGTAATGCTCGCCGCGTTTTCGAGCAAGCGATCGATCGTTCCGAATTCGTTCAGCCACTTCGCCGCCGTCTTGGGCCCGACCTTGGGCACGCCGGGAATATTGTCCGAGGTGTCTCCGACCAGCGCGAGGTAGTCAATGATCTGCTCGGGATAGACGTCGAATTTCGCTTTGACGCCTTCGCGGTTCAAACGACTGTTGGTCATCGTATTGCTGAGCATGATGCGTTCGTTCACCAGTTGAGCCATGTCCTTATCGCCCGTCGAGATCACGACTTCCATTGCCTGGCGGGCGGCGCGCACGGCAAGCGTGCCGATGACATCGTCGGCTTCGACGCCGCTCACGCGCAACAACGGCAAACCCATTGCCTCGACCGCTTGATAAAGCGGTTCGACTTGCGCGCGTAAGTCATCCGGCATGGACGGACGATGCGCCTTGTACTGAGCGAATAAATCGTCGCGGAAGGTTCGCCCCGGGGCGTCGAAAACGACGGCAATGAAGTCGGGCTGCTCTTCCTTGACGGCCTTGTTCAACATGTTGATCGTGGTGAGCAACGCACCGGTGGGTTCGCCCTTTGAATTGGCGAGCTGCACATGCGCGATCGCGTGATAAGCGCGATACAAGTAGCCGGAGCCGTCGATCAACACCAGCTTCGTCATCGGATTTTGCCGGCGTGCCGGTCGGCGGGAAGCTCAAGGCCAGGCGCCGACGCAACGCGACCGGGCTTCTTAAGCGGACCTTTAAGCCCGCATCCCGGAAGGAGACAGAAGGCTAGGAGAAAACAAAGGAATGCCGTGTATACATTTCGCATAGCGCGCAAGTATAAGACAGGCCTTATCTTCGTCGGCGATCCGTCATTCCGCGAGGGGATGGGCCAGTGGATGTCGACAAGACCGGTCGATGAGACCGATTCGATGCCGGAAAAAGGGCCGATGTGGGGCATCGGCGACCGGTCGTTCGGATCGAATGTGACCTGATTTGTCCTACTTTGCCAAAATGGGGTCCAGTTCACGTCTGGGGCCCGGTAAAGACCGATCCAGTTCGCAGTCTCCTTACTTTTCATAAGTAGTATGTCGCTATCCAGCGATAACCCGTCAGGAGCGGGCAATGGCCAACTATTCCGCACGCCACACCAATGACAACGACAGCGTTGTCGACATCGAGCTCTCAGATATGTCTGCCACACAAGAAACTGTCAACGCCGCCAGCGCTCGCTCGCCCCTCCTCGTTTTAAGCCGCGATGCGCAACTCATCGATACGGTGCGCAAATCGGCGCCTCGTGGTACACGAGTGGTCACCGCGCCGAACATCGATCAAGTCGCCGGCCAGCTGCCTACGCTGCAGCCGGGCGTGCTCTTGATCGACACCGCGTCCGCGACCGACGTGGGCAGCATGGTGGCCCAACTCACTCAACACTTTCCCGACATGGTGGTGGTGGTGGCCGGAAAATCGGAGGACAGCCAATCGCTCATGCGGTTGACCGCGTCCGGCCAAATCTATCGATTCCTGCTGCAACCGCTCTCGCAGGGTCAAACCAAACTAACGCTCGAAGCGGCCGTTACCCGAAATCAAGAACTCGGCTCGAACGCGAAGCGTCTCGCCTCGGGCGATGCTGCCGAAGCGCCGAAAGCCAATTTCCTGAAAAACGGAATCATTGCAGGTGTCGCGGTAGTCGCCTTGATCGGCCTCATTTGGTTCGCGATGACCCAACTAGCCTCCGACAAGCCCCCCGAACCGCAAACCGCGGGGACGGCGCAAAAGGATCCGGCCGATGCGGAATTGACGCTCGCCAAAAAGGCGTTCGATTCCGGAAAATTGGTCGAACCCGCGGGCGAAAGCGCCCTTGACCTCTATCGCAGCGCATTGTCGATCGATCCTCGCAGCCAAAAGGCGCGCGACGGCATCAAGGCCGTGGCAGACAAGATCCTGGAACGGGGCGAAAAAGCACTGATTTCCGAAAAACTGGAAGAAGCGATTGCCGCCGTCGAATTGGCGCGCGATATTCAATCCGATCATCCGCGCCTGGCCTTCATGGATGAGCAAATCAAGCGCGAACGCGAGCGGATTAAACTCACGCAAGCTCAGGAAGTGGGTAACCGAGTGAGCACCTTGCTGGCGCAGGCCGCACAGCGAATGGAACAGGATAAATTGATCACGCCGGCCGGCGACAGCGCACGCGATGCATTGGCAGAAGCGCGCAAGCTCGATCCTACCGACCCTGCCGTATTGCAGGCGAATCGCGATCTCATCAACCGCATCGTCGAGTCCGCTAAAGCAGCGGCAACGGCGGGCAACCTGGAACAGGCTCAGTCCCTCGCGAATGTCGCTCGTCAAATGGGTTACGGCGGCTCGAGCCTCGCCACCATAGACCGCGCGATAAGCGACGCTCGTAACTCGCAAGCGAAACGCGCAGGCGCCGATACCGAAATTGCCGCGGCCCGGAAACGCATCGCCGACGGTCAATTGTTGGAGCCGGCAGGCGACAGCGCACGGGATCGTATCGCGGCGGCTCGCGCCGCCGATCCGACGCGCACCGAAATCGGTGAGCTGAATGCGCAGTTGGCCAACAAACTGATCGATCAGGGCAAACAAGCCTTGGCGGGATCGCAATTGGACCGCGCTAAGAGCTTCGCCACGGCGGCTCGCGAAACCGGTGTCCGCAGTGTCGACGGCGCCGTTGCGCAACTGGAGCGCGAAATCGAAGCACGTCGTGCCGCCACCGCAGCGCCGAAAGCAACGTCAACACAGGGTACACCGGCACCGATGGCGGCCACGCCGCTCAAGCGCACGCGCTACGTAGAACCGCAATTCCCCGATGCGGCGCGGCGCAAGGGCTTAACGGGCTGGGTTGAAGTGGCGTTCACCGTCTCGCCGAAAGGCGTGGTGGAAGATGCGGAAGTGCGCGCTTCGAGCCCTGAAGAAGTCTTCGATGAAGCCGCGCTCCGTGCGGTCCGCCAATGGCGCTATGAACCGCCGATGACGGCGAACGGCCAACCTACCGCGCAACGCTCTGCAGTACGTCTCAAGTTCTAAGATCGATTTTCTCCGAGAGATTCCGGGCCAGCTTTGCTGGCCCGTTTTTTTTTGCGCCAAGGGATGCGCCCCCCGAACGCCTAAAGGGAAAAGCTGGCGCGATGACGCCTCGAATCTGCACGTTTACCAACGTTACATTCCCCGAAACTGGGATTGATGAGACTTGCTTACGCTAAACGGCTCACTCACGTTGTGCATGCGGACGAACATTTCGCCCTCGCTGCCGCGTTCCACTCGGTCTATATGGCGGATATTCACGATCACGCTTCGACTGATTTGCCGAAATAGTTCCGGATCCAGCGTGCGCATTAACTCTATTAACGAGGGGCGAATGAACGCCTCCCGTTCCTGAGTAACGAGGCGCGTATATTTGCTGTCGGATTGGAAATAAATCACTTCGTTGGTCGCGAAAAATCGAAGTTGCTGCGCCGACGTTGCTTGAATCCAGGTTAAAGGCCTGACGCCGCCGTCCCGCACCGCCGCAGTCACTCGCTCCTTCACTCGTTTTATCGTCGCGGTGAGTCGGGCAAGTTTGACGGGCTTTAGCAGGTAGTCCACGGCGCCTTGTTCGAAGGCGGCGATTGCATGCTCGTCAAAGGCAGTGACAAATACAACGTGGGTAAGTCCCTGCACTCGCTCCGCCACTTCGATGCCGCTCATGTTCGGCATGCGTATGTCGAGAAAGGAAATATCCGGCGACAGACTTTCGATCGCCCGCAACGCGGATAGCCCGTCGCACGCCTCCTCGACAATGTGCAGCTCTGGCCACAATTGCAGGAGCAAATCTCGCAACTCGCGTCGCAATAGCGGTTCGTCATCGGCGATTAAGGCAGTGGCCATCGTTAGTGCGGTATGAGTGGGATGTTGATCTTTGCGATAGTCCCTTGCGGCAATTGTGGATCGACGGTAAGCGTCGCGCTCGCTCCGTAGAACGCTTCGAGGCGTTCACGAACGTTACGGATTCCGAGGCCATTGCCCTTGCCATCGGCGGAAGCGTTCTGCACGCCTATTCCATCGTCCATGATGACAACCAATATCGTCTTTCCCTCCGTGCATACTTCCACTCGAAGGGTGCCCCCGCTAGCCGACGGTTCCAATCCATGCGCAATAGCATTCTCCACCAAAGGCTGCAGCAGCAGCGGCGGCAATTCGGTCGTTCGCAATGCTTCCGGACAGACAATGGAAAAACTTAGACGATCTCTCATCCGAATCTGCATGATCGAAAGATAGTTCGCTATGAAGTCCAGTTCCTGCCCTATGCTCGATCGGGTCGTTCGCGATCGATTGAGCGCGCCTTGCATGAAATCCGCGAGATGATCGAGCATGGTCACGGCTGACGCGCCGTCTTGCTTGATCAGATATCTCAAATTCGCGAGCGTGTTCATCAGAAAATGCGGCTCGATCTGCGCCTGCAGTGCCTGCAACCTCGCCTCTGCAAGACGCCGCGTACTGTCCAAAACAATGTGTCGCTGGCGAAGGATCGCCGACGTTCCGATCGACCAGATAACGAAGATCGCAGCAAACACCGCGCCTTCCAACCATTCGGTCAACAGACGATTGACGTCTTGCAGCAACCACCAATTCGGCGCTACTGCTAGTAATGCGGATATTGCTCCGCCGATAACGACACCTAAACTACCCGCAGCGATCACGAAGCCCAGAGAGCGATTCGGATTCATTCCTGAAGCGAACGCCGCCAATACGAAAAATGCGCTCGCATATCCGAACCAGAGTTTCACTAGCATCACGAACGGCTCGGTCCATCCCACGAACCAATAAACTGCAACGGCGGTTGCCGCAAACGCCGCAATGGGGCCGATTTTTATGCCGCCGCTGAAATCATCCAGTAGATCGATTTCAACGGCGGCAGTCGATTGAACGTGATCCTTCATCGATCACTGACTCAGATCCAAGTTCATGGGTTTGCGTTTCGAAGCCAAAGCCATACCGGTCACCGCAACTTCGTTGCCCACCACGTCTACCTTGATGTCGTCCATCCATAGGCGGCCACCGCCTTCGAGGAGCATTCCAAACGCAATGCCGGCTGCATCGTTCGCCACATCTAAAGTCACCTCATAGCGGTTCCAGTTTTTGGTGCCCCTAATGGGACGGCTTTGCATGTTGTCGAATGCAATTGCGGGGGACTTATCGCCATCTATTCGCATCCAAAGCCCGCCCCACTTTTCAACCGAGTCGGCGCGAACGGATGCCGAAAATCGAACTCTTTGCCCGCGATACTCCTGAGCGCCGAATTGCTGCATGACGGTTACGAACCCCGTTTCGTTCGTATTGCACTTTAGCGCAAGACTCCGTTGCCCACGGGAAACGACCAGGGAATCTGTCGCAGCGGCGCAATTTTGCTTTGCCGTGCCGTCGCCGGCTCGCAACCATCCTTCCGGCAGCTTGCCGGGTTCATTCGCCATCGCGATCGCTGCCGCCATCACTGCGCCAACCAATACTTTGTACTTCATACCGATCTCCTAGGCTTGATACTAACCGCAGATCGATCCTAGCCAACGTCCTGCTCGCCTTCTCGTTGCCTACGACCAGCCGAGCTTTTTCCGCTTCCAACCCAGCCTTTTATGCGACAAAAGTATTTTTGCGAAACGCCGGCGGAAAGTTATCTTGTGCTAACGAGGATCTCTCCCGCCTCGGACGCCGGTCTCGACGACAGCATGTCCGCGCGTTTGCTAGCGGTAGCCTTTTGCTTGCAGCGAAAACAAGTGCGCGTAGTGGCCGTTTAGGTGCATCAATTCCTCGTGATTGCCGCGCTCGATGATGTGCCCTTCCTGAAGAACGACAATCTGATCCGCCATGCGTACCGTCGAAAAACGATGTGAAATCAGAATGGCGATCTTATTGGCGGTGAGATTCCGAAAGTGTTCGAAGATTTGCGCCTCGGCGCCGGCATCCATAGCGGCAGTCGGTTCGTCCAGCACCAGCACATCGGCTTGAGTTCGCATGAATGCCCGCGATAAGGCGATCTTCTGCCACTGACCGCCGGAGAGTTCGCGGCCTTCTTTGAACCACTTGCCGAGTTGAGTTTTATAACCCTGCGGCAACGTGGCGATGATCGGCGCCGCCAACCCTTTTTCCGAGGCCTCTTCCCACCGAGTTTGATCCTCGAAGTAACGAACGTCGCCTGCGCCGACGTTCTCGCCGACCATGAGTTGATAGCGCGCAAAATCCTGGAAGATCACGCCGATACGCTGTCTGAGCGCGCCCTCCTCCCACTCCTGAAGATCGCGGCCGTCGAGCAGAATGCGCCCGGAACTCGGCGAATAAAGTCGCGTAAGCAATTTGATCAACGTGGTTTTGCCGGAGCCGTTTTCGCCCACTAACGCCAGCGACTCACCCGGCTTCACGTGCAAATCGATATCGATCAAGGTCGCTTGCGATGCGCCCGGATAGGTAAAACTCACGTGCTCGAAGCGAATTCCGTCGCTCGCATCGGGTCCCTTCGCCAGGGTGCCCTTATGTTCCGCGACCGGCGTTTCGAGATATTCGTAAAGCGTCGAGAGATAGAGATTGTCTTCGTACATCCCGCCGATGGCCGAGAGGCTTGCCGAGACGGCCGATTGTCCCTGGCGAAATAACATGAGATACATGGTCATCTGGCCGAGCGTAATACGAGTCGCCACGGCGGCGAGCGCCGTCCAAGCATAGGCGCCGTAGAGCGCGAACGTGCCTAAGAGTCCGAGCAGGAACCCCCAGGTATCGCGCCGCACGGTCAGGTCGCGATCGGCCTTGTAGAGCTTCTCGTAAATATCGCGATAGCGCTGCAGCAACAACGGACCGAGCCCGAATAGCTTCACTTCCTTCGCGTTATCCTCGCGCGCCATGACCGATTCCAAATACATCTGCATGCGTGTTTCCGGCGAGCGCCAGCGAAACAGCCGGAACGCGTCGCCCGAGAATTTGGTTTCCGCGATGAAGGCAGGCACGCCGCATCCCACCAAGATCACGACTGCCCAAGCGGAGAAATGAATGAGCAGCGCGCCGTAGCTGATAAGCGAAACTAAATTTTGCAGTAGACCGAACGTTCGCATGACCAGCGATAGCGGACGGACCGAAGCTTCGCGGCGCGCGCGGGTGAGCTTGTCGTAGAACTCGGAATCCTCGAATTGCGCCAGCTCTAACGTGAGCGCCTTCTCCAGAATCATCACGTTGACGCGCTGTCCCAATTGAGCGCGCAGCAACGATTGGCACAGCGAGATAGCGCGTTGTGCGGCCGCAAGCAGCGCGACAAGCACGCCTTCCAAGGCAACCCACTCGATCACCAGACGCGTGGCACTCTCGGTCGGAACTCGCGTGGCAATAACGACCGCATCGACAAGGCGCGCCCCAATCAAAGCGATGCCGGCCGGAAGACAACCGGCTACCAGCGTAAGCAGGGCCAGCGAAACGCTAAGCGTCGGACTGGTCGTCCATACCAGTTCAAGCGCGCGCTTACTGTAACGAAAGACCGAAAAAAATCCGCGCCCGGCAGGCAGGGACACTCCGTTTGCTGTCCGGCTAGCCGGCGTCGTTACGCGATGCACAAAGGTTTGTGACTAATGGTTCTCCACCAATTCGATCACATAGCCGTCGGGATCGGACACAAAGGCGTAGCTCAAATTCAGTTTCTCGACGAGTGTCGGCTCGATCGTTACTTTTGCGCCGTTAGCCTTGAGATGCGCGATAAGGCCCGACATGTCCTTTACGGTCAAGATGTAGCGATGATAGCCGTCGGCATGCGTGTAAGGCTCCGTCCGCTTGGGGTTATGCAGTAGAAGAATGCCCGCGTCGTTGTTAGGATCGCCATAGCCGAGCAACACTTCCAGAACGCCGTTCGCCAGGGGAATGCGCGTCCGTTCCGTCATGCCAAGCACGTCTTTGTAGAACTTGAGCGATCGATCCAAGTCGAGAACGCGAAATGCCACGTAGGAGAGCCGCGGCAGTCGATCGGTCACGACAGGTTGCTTCGCCACGGCAGCAGCATCCGCTGCCCACGTTGACGAAGAAAAGATCGACGAAGAGCAGGCCATCATGGCAATGGAAACCAAAAGTACTTTACGCATTTATCCCCCTAGATTAAGTAGACCGCGGTTCACTTGGCGCCTTTAGCAACGAGCAAACCCAACGTTTCCGCAATGTAGGCCGGTTTCGATTCGCCTTCGATCTCCATCGTTTTCTCCTGAGTGCACAGCAAACGGCCCGGGCTCTTTTCGACGATAGCGGTGATTTTGCTGTGGATGCGCACGCGCTTTCCCGATTTCACCTGCGAAAGAAACCGTACGCGGTCCAAGCCGTAATTCAAGCTCATCGCCACATCGGAAATGTGCGGGAAGTCCGCGGGCCGATGTCCGGCTAGGAGCGATAAACTCAAGAAGCCGTGCGCGATCGTGCTCCCGATCGGCAGTTCGCGTTTGGCGCGTTCGATGTCCACGTGAATGAATTGATGATCGTCGGTGCAGTCCGCAAATTTATTGATGCGATCTTGATCGATGGTGAACCACTCGGTAGGCGCAAGCTGTCTTCCAACCCAACCCTTAAATTGTTCGAGCGTAATGGTATCGGTCACGGGAGTATCTCGGAATTACGGTGGGCGGTAATCGTAATGCATAAGAACAGCTACTAGCTACTAGCTATTAGCCACTAGCCAGAAAAGACAATGCAAAGAGCGCGTCGACGTACGCTTCGAACTTCTTGCTAACGGCTAGTTGCTAGTAGCCTCTACTAAACGCTTGCGCACTCTGCGCGACGTCACTAGTCTTTCGGCAGGTTAAACGGCGGAGTGTGCGGATGAAAGCGCGGGTGAAGTGGGTTCAGGACGTCATGTTCGTCGGCGAGGCCGGTTCGGGGCATGCCCTCGTCATCGACGGCGCGCCGGAAGCCGGCGGCAGGAACATGGGATTTCGACCGATGGAACTCATGTTGCTCGGACTCGGAAGCTGCAGTGCCTTCGACGTGCTCATGATTCTCAAGCGCGGTCGCGAGCAGGTAACCGATTGCGTCGTCGAACTCGATGGCCAGCGCGCCGATACCGATCCGAAGGTCTATACCGCCGTGGAGTTGGTTTACAAAGTATCGGGAAAGAATCTCGATCGAAACAAAGTCGAACGTGCCGTACATTTGTCGGCGGAGAAGTACTGCTCCGCCTCGAAGATGTTCGGGATGACGGCGACACTTACGCATAGGATTGAAATTACCGAAGCGCCCATTTAATGCACAAGTAACGCGCAAACTTCAATGCCCCAATTCGGACAGCAAGCGCTCCACCATGGCGCTCGCTTGCGGTAGATAACGTGCGCCGAATAGATTGAAATGATTGAGCACGTGGTAGAGGTTGTAGAGTTCGGTACGTTGCTGCCAGCCGTCGGATAACGGCCACGCGTCTTGATAGGCCGCGTAGAAATCAGTCGAAAACCCGTCGAATAGCCTGGTCATGGCCAAGTCGCATTCGCGATCGCCGTAGTACACGGCCGGATCGAAGATGACCGGCGTACCGGTCGAATCACTGGAGTAGTTGCCGCTCCAGAGATCGCCGTGAAGGAGCGATGCAGCCGGCGTGTACGAAACAAAGAAGGCGTCGATCAGCGTCGAGAGCAAGGCCGCACGCTCAATGAAGGCGTCGTCAATTTCCTTGTGGGCGACTTTTTGCTCGGCGAGATTCAATTGCGCTTCGAGGCGATGCTCGCGCCAGAAGTTAACCCAGCTTCGCGACCAGAAATTGATTTGCGGCGTTGCGCCCAGGTAGTTGGGCTGCTTGAAACCGAATACCGGCTTGATGAGGCGATGTTGGGCAGCCAGCAATTTTCCCAATCTCGCATCGGCTGCACTCGATGGCGTTAATTTCATCCATTCGAGAATAAGCAGTGCTCGTTCGTTACTGACGCCGACACCAAGCACCTCTGGAATGCGAATCGCCTTTGCCGCTCGCAATTCGTTTAATCCCGTCGCTTCGGCTTCGAATCGATCGAGCTCGCTTGCCGGCGCCGCTTTGACGAAAATCGAACCGGTCGAAATTTCGTAGCGATAGCACTCGGCTGTGCAACCGCCCGTCCCCCGCTCGGCAGGAAACGGCAGTACCGACGTACTGAGGAGCGCCGCGATTCCGGAACGGATCGCGGCATCGCTCATGCAAGCGCTTTTGCGGCGATGCGCTTGGCCTGGTTGCGCAGCAGCGGTCCGAAGCCGAAGGTGTCGTAGAGTTTGGTCAGCGCGGCGATATCGAGGTGACGGCGACTGAGATCAACTGCCTCGGCAGAGAGCGGCGCATCGCACGCAATTGCAGTCAACTTTCTAGCGAGATAAGCGGTTTCGCGATGCTCGCGCAGTTGTGCGACCACAAAACCGGCGTTGCGAATTTTAAGCTTGAGGACGGCATCGAGATTTTCGTAAAGATGCTCAAGCGACTCATAGTGCTTCAAGAGCATCGATGCAGTTTTCTTGCCGATGCCGGGCACTCCTTTAATATTGTCGACGGCATCGCCAGTCAGCGCGAGAAAGTCAGCCATGCGTTCCGGCAACACGCCGAAGCGCTCGGCGATGCGATCGTATTCGTAACGCTCCTCCGCGATGTAATCCCAGTACACGTCCCCGGGCCGAATGAGTTGGGATAAATCCTTGTCGCGCGTCACGAGAACGGTGCGCCGGCCGCCGAGACGGGCACGCATCGCCAAGGTTCCGATTAAATCGTCGGCCTCGTATTCGTGACTTGAGAAATCGGCGATTCCGTACGCACGACAGAGTTCGCGACACCAGGAAAATTGACGCTGCAATTCGAGCGGAGCCGGTTCGCGATTGGCCTTGTAGGCCGGATAGAGCTGGTTGCGGAACGAGGTCGTCAAACTTTGATCGAACGCAATGGCAATGTGAGTCGGAGATTCATGCTCCAAAAGATCGCCCAGAAACCGTCCGAAGCCGTGCACTGCGTTGACAGGCTGCCCGTCTCCGTCGGTCAATGCCATGGGGACGGAGTAATACGCGCGGAAGATGAAGACTGACGCGTCGACCAGATAGAGTGCTTCCGCACTCTGAGACTGCGGACTGTAGGTTGTAGGCTGTAGGGCAGGAGTAGGAGACAAGATTTTTCCGAGGTGTAGCGTTCTTCCTAACAGTCTACAGCCTACGGCCCAAGGCCTCTCGGCTATGCAGCGAGAGATTTCAGACGCGCATGCAACGGGCTGCTCCGCGGGAAGTGAGCAAGCAAGTATTCCATTTGATCGGCCAGCACGCGGCGACCTTTCAAGTAAATGTATTCCGCGTAAGTCGGCGTGAACGGCACGGCGATCAATTGCATGCCCGCCTGCTCCGGCGTCCGCCATGCCTTCGCGTTATTACAGCTTCGACACGCCGTCACGACGTTCATCCAAGTATCGCGGCCACCCTGGCTTAAGGGACGGATGTGATCACGTGACAACTGATTCGACGGAAAACGACCGCCGCAGTACAAGCACAAGTGCGCATCGCGGCGGAAGAGCGTTTGATTGTTGAGCGGCGGCACGTAGTCGCCTCGCAGATTTCCGGGGTTATGGCTGTGACCCAACGTCGCCACGATGGAATTGACCTCCACGATCGTGCGCTTACCGGTTTTGGCGTTGGTGCCGCCCATTAAGGTGTACATGCGGGAACCGCAGGTGTAGGCGATCTGCTCCATATGCTGCAGCCGCACCGCATCCCGGTAGTCGATCCATTCGAGTGGCATACCGGAAATATCGGTTCGCAGAATTTCCTGCGAAAGACTGACTTGGCTCGGGCCAGATTGAGTAACGCTCATCACGTACACCTTTGGAGTCCGTTATAAAACCTTACGAGACCTCTGTATGTGAAGTCCCCCAAGATTACGTGATAAAGGTGTCAGGATTCAACGGCGGCAAGGCCGCCGTTTCAGCAACTAGCTACTAGCAGCTAGCCACTAGCCAGAGAAGAACTCCGAATTATTGCAGTGGCAGAAGAAAGGCTTCCTCCTCCTCTTCTATTCTGGCTAGCTGCTAGTAGCTAGTGGCTAGCAGCTGCGGGCGACTGCCCGCTAGTGCCCGCCCTCCAACGACTTCACCGCCTGAATCATCGCCACCATGACTTTTAGGGCGTCACCGTAGACGAGGTTGCAGTTATCGGCGAAAAACAGCTCGTTTTCCACGCCGGAAT
>CAZQYC010000005.1:0-90801 GCA_964597495.1 uncultured Steroidobacteraceae bacterium
CATATACTCCATCCTCTCAAATGATGGAGCCTCCGGGAATACCGGCGCGGTTCAGCCATAAGGGCTGGGAGCGCGCTCTAAACATGGAGCGAGAAGAGTATGTGCTTGGTCGGATAAAAGCAGTCAAGGACGCCTTTGCCGGGAGCTATGATGAAAAGCGCTAACCAGCGCGTCAACAGCGTGCGCGTCGCGCACTCGACTCGCAACCCGCTGCGCACGTTGCTCACGTGTTACGCACGACGTTAGCTCAAAAAAACAGAGAGATATGCACTCAGGTTCACACATGCCAAACCAAGCTCAGCAAAGGAAGCTTTGCGACATGTTGCATCTTGCTTTGTCGGATATCCGACAACTCGGGTACAAGGGCCACACCGATCAGGCCGCAGCGCTGGCCGACGCCTTTCACAATTTGCCGCAAGAAATCTGGGCGGACCACTTCAGCCTTTCTCATTTTCGGGAAGCCTTTCTTATTCCCTACTATCGAGATTGGCCCGATAGAGTGCCATATGACTATCTCGCACTCTTAGATGAAGTAGAGAAATTGGCATGAAGAAATCATCGGCTAACAAGCCGTTCAAAACCGACGCGCGCATAAATGCGCGCGCGTTTTAACGGCAGCGTTCGGCATAGAGAGAAGCAGCTCATGCCTACTCGAAAAGTTTCCAAAGACTACGTCCATTACCACAAAGACGGAAGCATTTGGGCTAAAGGAAAAATGCGGGCAGGGAAACCCAACGGCTATTGGGAGTGGTATAGAAAGGGTGGCACGAGAATGCGCTCCGGCTATTTCAAGAACGGCGTCCAAATCGGTGAGTGGACAACCTACGATCAGAAGGGCGCCGTCTATAAGGTCACGGTTATGAAGAAAGCAGTTACGAAGGCGAAAATCAATCGCATAAGAGCCGAACCATCGGCTCAAAGAGCGACGCGTTCAAAACAGCACGCACTTTAGCCGCAGCGTTGGGCAGTCGAATTCCGATGAAGTCGTTAATACATCGCTGGAAGGCAGATGCCATTGCTTTGCCACCCGAGTCACGGGACCTTATCGTTGCAACATTTGAGCATGCTGGTTTCGTGGCAACTAGCGATGTCGTCGATTTCTACTGCCTATTCGGCGGCATGAAAGAGATGGACGATGGATATCTTCGAGTGTGGCCGCTGAGTGAAGTGAAGGAGCACAGAACCGATCAGCCAGAATTCGGGCTAGCATTCGCGGACTACCTAATCGATGCGTGGTGGTTTAGGTTAAAGCCAGTGAATCCAGAGATATCGGCTGTCTACGTTGACGCTTTCAACGGCGAGCCGCGCTTGGTCGCGTCGAGCCTGACTGAGTTCTTTTTGAAGTATGAGCAGGAGCACACGAGTGTGCTATAGCGTCAGGTTGCTCGGAGTGTTCGGTAGCCGAAAGCTGCCCAACAAGCCATTCCAGCGGATCGCGGCGAAAGACGCCGCTCCCGCTGAATGGCAGCGTTAGCGACAAAGAATGACTAAAGCCACAGATAAACATGAGCAGCTTCGGTACGCAGCAATGCTGCTGTTCCAGTTCCGCGTCGTGGTTGATGGAAAGCCAAACGTGATGCGGACATGCGAAAAACGACTCATCGTATTTCCTTCGGACTCATCAAGGAATGCCCTTACGCATGCAAAGCGTCGGGGGAAAAAGTCAGAACATAGTTATCGCAACGGCGACGGCAACCCGGTTCATTTCGAGTTTGTAGGCGTTCTCGATCTAATTTGCATTGGAGTCGAGTGCGAGGAGGACGAAGTGTGGTACGACATTGTCAGTCTCAAGCGCCCCAAAGAACGCTCGAGGAAGCTGTTGCCACCCGAACGTGACCTCAACGCCTTTCGCTGGGGGCCGTCGCTGACAAGCCGTTCAACCCGATCGCGCGCGAAAACGCGCGCTCCGGATTAACGGCGGCGTTGGGCCTTATGAGCGAAGCGAAACTTACAGAAGGAGACTCATCGCTAATAGTCACGTCGCATGACGACAGCTCGGGTGACTTCCTTGTTTCAATTGAAGTTCGTTGCAGAGGATTTAGCGGCCATGCGAATGGACACGTCGTTGGATCTGAATGGCAGTCGTTTGTTGCCAATCTTCAGCACCTCGAAAATCAACGCAGAGGATCGGCTCAGTTCTCGTCGGCACATCCAGACGAATTCGAGCTTAGAATCGGAGCCATTGACTCAAGAGGCCATTTGGGGGTTTCTGGCATGCTTAGCTTCGGGGATCAAGCTGAGACACATAGGCAACAGCTACGTTTTTCATTTGAGTTCGATCCATCTAAGCTCAATTCATTTGTTACGCAATTGGCACAGGCACAACAACGCGCTTCTGAGCGGTGGCGTTAGCCATCATATGAAACTGTTTCGCGGACAACCGGATCATGACTCTTGGCGTAGGCCACTTACAAACAGAGAGAAGGCAAGCGTTTGGGCGGGCTTTGGTCTTATCTTCCTTGTCTTGGGGATCTCAAAATGGGTTTCTCCGGACAAGCCGCCGTTCTCTGGAAAGTGGTCATGGATCTATCAGTCCCTCTACAATTCATTTGGGGCGCACGGAATCGCCGTCACGTTCCTCTTGCTAGGCTCATTATTTCTCATTGTGGCAATTGCCGCACGACTAAAGCTAGTACGCGTAGATGCAAAGAATGACTAACAAACCGCTCAAGAAACAACGCGCGCGAAAAAACGCGCGCGCGTCTTAGCGGCCGCGTTAGACGGCAGAAGACACATGTTCGGACTCTTCAAGAAGAAACCTCCGCCGCCGCCTGGCGGCTTCCCACCTATGCCGAAGTGGAGGCCCTCTATTCGTCAGCCCTTGGACAGAGTCGTCGAACGTGTCGCTCACTACACCAATCGCCAGAAGGATTTCGCGGTGTTCGAGTACGGCACCTGCGTGCTCGTGGAAAACGGTCTTTCGGAGAAGCAAGCCGTTGCACAAGCGATGGATGTTCTATTCAAGATCTTTAACTATCATCCGGATATGAATCCTGTGTCGATGAAAGACGGAAACATCACCGTTCAATACAATCACCCAGCATTAAATGTTGTACTGGAGGACGTCGTTCAGCTCAACTGGGCTGAGATTGATCGAAACCATCTGGATGCATTGGCCACTAGTGAGGTCCTGATGACTCCCTTGGGCCCAAACAAATTCGACGATTTCGGGAAGAAGGCTCTCTTTGGACGATGCTATATGTTCATGGATGCTCAGAATCCAAGGGTTGTTAAGATTGAGCGTGCTGCCGTCTAACAAATCAAGCCGCACACTTTGTGTGCTCCGACTCGCAAACCGCTACGCGCGTTGCTCACGTGTTACGCACGGCGTTAGAGCTCAGCGGCAATGAAGCCCTCCATATACTGGCAATGGCGCAATCGGCGCAGTCGTTGGCCGGAAATGACGGAAGCAGAACTTCGGACGGTCATACGCAGCGCCGCCGCACGCGAGCGCAACAAAGCCCAGTCCTCTCGATCACGACATCGAGACACGAGATTGGCAGCGGTCGCGGTGTATATCAATCGCTTCGGAAAATCCGAGTTTCTTTCGCAGTTTTCTTCACGCAAACTACCGGCCATTCACCGAATGTGGTTGCCAGGCGGTTATGGTTGGTTCAAGGAGCGCTCTAACAACAACCTCAAGGGTGACGCGGCAAAGCCGCGCACCTTAGGCTGAGCGTTAGCTAACAATGAATATGTCAATCAAATACAAGATCAACACCAGGATCACTGCAGAACAATTCATCGATATACTCAATCGGTCGACGCTTGGCGAACGACGACCGATTGATGATAGAGAGTGTATTGAGGGAATGGTGAAGAACGCCAATCTTCTCGTCACGGCGTGGGACCACAAAAAGCTCGTTGGGATCGCCAGATCCATCACCGATTTTCACTATGCATGTTATCTCTCGGATCTAGCGGTTGATGTTACCTATCAGCGTACCGGAATCGGCAAAGCGTTAATCGTCCACACGCAAAAGCAGCTCGGTTTGAAATGTAAGATCAGACTTATCAGCGCTCCAGCAGCAGTTGATTACTACTCAAAAATCGGGTTTGAGCGGAATACAATGTGTTGGGAGTTGAGGCACAGTAAAAAAGAGGTGTAGCTAAAAGCGCTTCGAGACGGATGCGAAAAAGCGCGCCGCTCAAGCTTTTCGTTAGCCCAAAGACATGATCCTGAGACATCTCATACCCAAGCTGGATGCCCACTTTCCTGGGCAGTTCCACAGCACTGAAGCAGTGGTTACGTTCCCTGCGAAGCACTCAGCGGTAGGTAGCGTTGAAGTACACGACAACGGTGAAGAATTGACGGTCTATGCCGGCAACTTCAGTCACCTTCATTTCTCCAGTTACGATGGGTCACTCTCTAAAGAACAAGCAGCAGAGCGCATTGCTGATGACGCCTTGGCTTTTCTCACTAAGCTCTTCGCAGACAAGATCGTTATGTGGGGCTCTCATGGCGGTCGCGGCGGCTGTTATGAGCGCGAGGCCGGGCCAAGTTCAATCTTCTCGTTCAAGCGAGGGCAAGAGTATGTTTGGTCCGGCCCAGTTCCGAAGCAGGGCTAACAAGTTGTTCGAGAACCGACGTGCGAAGCCGCACGCGTCTTAGCGGCGACGTTGGGCGGTGAAAGGAGAAGAGTAAATGGGAATGCACTTTGGATTGTTAGCGGCGAAAGCACCTTTGCCGCAGTTGAGAAGCGCCTTTGCGGATGCATGGCCGAAATTAGAAATCGCCACGTCGGCCGACAACTTTCCCGATGCGGAAGCAATCTGGTCTTGGAAGAGCGCAAATGAACGGTTCGTATCAGCTGCCAACTGGTCAATGGAGAATCCGGGCTCGGAGGTATTCATCTTATGCCAAGACGGCCCATGGGCCATCTTGATGGACTCCACTTATGCGCTCGCCAGCGATGAGATCGCACTCAAAAAGCTGAGTGAAAAGCTTGGCACTGTAGTTTCATTTGTCATTGAAACGACCGGCGGAACCGCGTCGTTTTCTTGCTATGCATCCGGACAACTGCGCCGCACGATCCACAACGTTGACGGAAACATGCAATTGTCCGGGGCGGAACTTCCTGAGGAGAAAGGAATCGACACAAACCAATACTATATGGACGAGACGGAGCAACTAATGCGTGCCTTTGGAATATCCGCAATTGAAGAGCTACCGGTCGTTTCGACAGCGCTTGCCATATCGACGGTCGACCGAACCGACTACAGTCGTCTGACGACAAACGTTAGCGCCGCTGCCGCGAACGACCTACGAAACACAAAACGACCTTGGTGGAAATTTTGGTGAATTCACAGCGAGAACCATCGTCGCCGCCCAACAAATGTTTCGAGCTGACGCGTTCAAAGCGACGCACGGCTCAAACATGACGTTATGCACTATGAAGTGGGCATTCTTTACGCTTATGCTGGTTGCTTGGCTGGCCGGTTGCGCAACGGCTATCGACCAATCGAGCGCTACTGCGTATCACGAGCTTATCGGCAAGAGGGTATTGACTACAGATGCGCTTCTCTGCAAAAAGTCACCCTTCCACCCCATAGATGGACATCCATTCCCACAACTAGCCATCGTCTGGCAAACCACGGATAAGGAGTGCCTTTCTGGGGTAAAGGTTGCAAAACTACCAAAGCAAACCGTGGTGCAGATTCAAAGGGTCGAAGAACATCGTTACAGAAACCTTTGGACGTATGAGCATTGGTATCTTATTGGCTCGGTTTTTTTGGAGGGTGAGCGTCTCGAGTTTTACCACTTCTACGGTTTTACGGATTTCCCGGAATCACCGCAGTGGCAGTAGTGCATAACAAGCGCTTCGAGACGGACCGGCCAAATCGCTACGCTATTTTCCCGGCCGCTCAAGTGCAGCGTTGGGCGTGAAGAAGAACATGACAGCAGATCGGAACTATCCCGCTGAGTGGCTTGAAAAGATTCCTGCTGTTGTATTTGGAGTTTTTATCGCAGGTGAGATACGCATACTTCTTCACCCGGGCGTAGGTATAACGAATGGTGGCGCACCGTACGACATTCCCATTTCATTAGTCCCTTTCGAGTTGCGCATTCCAAATACTCGCTTATGGGTGAAGCTTGATAATCGAATAGGCGTTGTAAGAGTATGGAAAAGAGATGAGTAGCGCAGGTTGTCATCTAGACCTCCTCGCCCAACAAAGCGCTCAAGAAGGACGCGCGGTAAAACCGCGCGCCTCTTAGCGTTAGCGTTAGCCGAATCATGGGACAAGAAACCAAATCTTCAGGAGTTGTACCTGCTGACCCATCAAAATGGTCGGAGAAGAGTCAGCGCTCTGTGTCCGCTGAATGGACCAAGGAGTATCACGACAACAAGTACAGCTGTTGGCGATGCAAGAAAGTTTCGGTCTTTAGCGCTGAGGATCAGAAATACACTTATGAAGTAAAGAAGGCGCCGATCGATCAGCAGCGCATCCTATGCACTGACTGTTGGCGGCTTTCATTACAGATCGGCAAGGAAATCGAGAGTTGCGAGGCCAATTGGGCTTCGAGTAAGGTAGCGCTTAGCAAAGACAAACAATTTCTGTCCCGCTGGCTCCAGCTCTTAATCTCAAAGGAAGAGTATGTTCCGTACCGCCCGAACACTGCCGCAAAAAACAGGCTTCAGCGGTTACTCAATGAGCTCGGCTAACAAACCGCTCAAGAACGACTCGCGCGTCTTAGCGGCGGTGTTCTAAGTAGAATGAAGACCGTCACGCTTATTTCATTCGCTATAGTGGTTGCTTGCGGCTGCTCAACTGTAACAATTTATGAAAAGGCCGCTGATGAGCTAGTAGTGCTCAAGGTGCAACGTAATGGTGGCTACTACGGCAGTTGGCATCCAGTAGGCACTCAGCACGCTGGAGAACTCACCCAGGCCGACGAGGAAAAGGCCGAATCTGCTCTATCAAGCTGTCTCGAGCAATTGAAAGCTCAAAGCAACGACATTGTTCGGAATAAGCCAGCCCCAAGTAAAGTCATGGCAGCTGGTCAACTGATAGCTTGTATGCGTACTAAAGGCTGGTTGTATAGTGTTGACGAGATCATTATCACTTCATGAATACTTATAACCAGCGAATCAAGCCCGCACGCGTCGCGTGCTCGACTCGCAACCCGCTGCGCGAGTTGCTCGCGGCCTATTCGCAGCGTTGGGCATGAAGCGCGAGCATGTTCGTTCGTTTCGTCATTCTTAGTAGCGACTCAGATACCGGTAAGAAGACTGGGATACTGGTCGCAGGCCATTCGCTTCGAGACGATGGCGATATTTCGGTTGAGGAGCATCGAGAACTACAAATTCGCCTCAAATGGTTTAACGACAATCTGCATATCCCACCGACCTACGACAATCCACAGAACAAGAAAGCTCTCTCTTGGTTCAAAGACGCCGCGGTCAAACCGATCAGGTATATGTGGGATCTAAAGCGAATACTCGATCAACACGGATTGCACGTCGATGTTTGGAAGTCGCGCAATCCTGGCAGAATCATTTACGAGGACGGATGGCAGGTTGTAGCCATCCCAGCCAAAGGACAAACATTTTCATGACCCAGCCCAACAAACGAATCAAGCCCGCATGCTGCCCGTGCTCGACTCGCAAACCGCTACGTGCTTTGCTCGCGGCTTGTTGGCGGCGTTGGGCAACATGAAAAAGGCTCTTGGTTATGCTGTACTAGTCTTGACCGTGACCGCTTGCGTGCCTATGCGCATGACCTATTTCAAACCTAGCGGAAACGGAAAGGTTTTTGCGGGCCCATGCGGCGGAACACCGAGTACTCTGCAGGTCCAATTGCCGCACGGAGTTCGATCGGGCGTTGATGTTGTGAGAAGTGCTGACCAAAGCCTCATGGCAACGGTTGCGTTCTACGCGCCGAAAGGCACATCGATTCGCCTGGTATCCGGAGTAATGATCGTTGTAGACGGGGTGTCGGGTCGTCGTTACGAATTGGCTCCACCTACCGTAAGACAGCAGTGCCGAACAGAATCAAAGAGCAGCGCGTGCGAGCGCAATGTGCCGCCGACAACTCCGATGGAAGGTGCGACCATCGGCGACGGTTCTTTGTTCGGTCTTGGAAAGGCAGATCGTGGGCTTTTCTACCACATAGACATCCCATTCGTCGCCAAGAATCTTGCCATAATGCCACCTGAGATCGAAATCAACGGGACTCTTGTGCGCATGAACCAGATTAACTTCAACGAACAAACCTCGACAGAATGGGCCGCGTTGTGCCAATAGAGTTATTGCTCAACAATCCGTTCAAGAACGACGCGCGCAAAAATGCGCGCGCGTCTTAGCGGCGTTGGGCCTAAAAGCATCCCAGATAGCTCTTAATTCCGTACTGCACACCAAAGAAACAACTTGAGGAAATGAGATGAATAGAATTGTGTCTTGCCTACTAGGCGTTTTTTTGAGTTTCTCTGTGGCAACTATGACGTTTGGTTCAGAACCACCGCCTCGCCTGACGAAAGCCGACACGATCGATGCCGAAAAGGAACTAGAGCGAATTGGGAGCATAGTCGGCACATGGGAGGGCGTCCTAGATGTCTTCCATGATCCAGTTGCTTCTCGCCGAAGTGGTGGCCCTCTTGAGCTTCGCATCAAGTTGGATGACGAGAACGCCGCGATTCAATTGAAGGATCGAGAAGGAACCGACGTCTTAGATAAGGAATCAACCGTTAAGGGAGGCGAGGCCACTGGGACCGTACTTGCGTTTTACGCCGGCGGTTCCGAAACTTTTGCCGAGTATTGGGTATTTGTGTTGCACCATGTTGATCGAGACTTGATCAAGGCTCATGTAATGCGGGCAGTACACAACGCAAACACAAAGCCAGACAATGCATGGCGCTCATTCTCTATGTTCGGCGAGGCGAAACTGAATAGAGTGAAAAAGTAGTTCTTGGTTGCCCAACCCGCCAATCATGTTCACGCTCTTTGGCCGCCCGACTGGCAAATCGCCACACCCCTCGCTAGCGGCTTATGAATCGCGTTAGCAATTTACAATGGAAATTCCAGCGAACGTGGCGCCCTACTTCGAATGCTGCTACATCTTGGCATTCAGTATTTGCCATGACTGCGGTTCAAGTGCACAGTTCAAATCAAACCATCCCAAGTTCAGCGACGCTTGGTGGCTTGATGAAGCCATGGCCATGTCGGAGCAGGGGTGGGTGGTTTCTGAGCCTCAGGTTTCCTACTGTGGACTATGTGCGCAAAAATTAGGAATCAAGCACGACCCCAATGCATACACGCTCGATCCGGCCAATTTCTGACCAGCGAATCAAGCCCGCACGTTTTAACGGCGGGGTTAAGGACCTGTAAATGAAGGCGAAACTAAATATCATCGCAACAACAGATTGCGAGAAGCTTATCGTGGAACCCTGGGCACACGAAATTACGCTCGTGGCCGGTGACACTTATGAATTGGTCGCGTTTTCAGATCAAACGCCCTGGTTTGAGGTGGAGTATGGAGATCGCACCCTAATTGTTTACGTCAACAGCGTTGGAAGTACGTACCAGGTTCAATGCAGCAACAGATTAGTGTCGAGTTCCGACATTCCAATTCCACCTATACCATGACCCAAGCAGCTAACAACTCATTCGTGCCAACGCGTTTCAGGAAAGCACTTTGCCCAGCCCATCCTCCACGCGGCGCAATTCAATCTTTGGGCACGGACGTGAACGATGAGTAACACCTGGCAGGTGTTTGCTACTTTTCCAGACGTTGCATCTGCGGAGGTGACAGCTGGTTTACTCAGAGGCGAAGATGTGCCGGTCGAAATGACGGTCGATGAGCCTATTCCTGGTCTAATAAATAGCGTTCGGTTGTCGGTGCCGGCGGATTTGATGCATAGAGCCAAGTGGTTAACCTCTCAGGCGCCGTTAACCGAAGCCGAACTTACATTTCTTGCCACGGGCAAACTCGAATCCGACAACGAACAAGAGCGTTGAGAATGCAGCAACCAGTGAAATTAAAGGCGCCCGACAAACGAATCAAGGCGCTTCGCTTCGTTCACCCGACCGCACAAGAGCTTCGCACTGGCGAGGCGCCTTATTCACGGCGTTGGCCTTCCACCGAGAAACGTATGCTCCGTCTCTTTCTCGCGATAATTTTTTCTGTGCCCCTGTTGGTTGCGAAAGCTGCCGAACCGGTCTTTACTGAATTGCCGCCTGACCAAGAAAGCGCAGCTCTCACACGAGCCGAAGCCACCGGCTTCGCTATCTACCGCCATGATCGGGCTGCAGCTATTGCAACCGACGCCGCTTTAAAAATTCGCGCTTTCAGGAAAGAAAGGCGAGTGAGAGGATGGATTACGGAAGAACAAAATGGCGACATCGTGGTCACGTTTGTTGACGATTCACCAGCAGCCTTGTATCGAGCAGTCGTGTCCGATTCTGGCGGTCTTATTGGGAGCGTTTCGGTATTCGCTTCTCCACTACCACTAACTTCGTTTGAATCCGGTGCCGCCGCCGCGCGCAAAGCAGCTCTCGCGGCTAAATTCGAGCTTTGCTCCGACAAGTACAATTCAGTTGTTCTACCGGCAAGCGACGGTGGAACAAATGGCTGGGTTGTTTACCTATTGCCCGCGACAACGAAAAACAACATCGTCCCACTAGGCGGCACCTATCGCGTAGAAACAGACGGCAGCACTGTGACCTCGCAGCGTGGCTTCACGCGTACGTGCATTGCCCTCCCAAACGATCCACGAGCAGTGGGGCTGATGATCACGCACCTACTTGATGCGACTCCGACGGAAGCCCACGTCTTTTGGAGTATTTGGGCAAACAAAACCATGTATGTTTCAACTACGCCAAATGGAACGCTTTGGTCCATTGAGGGTGGCAAGATTAAGCTCGTGAAGCGCGGTGAGAAAGGCTAACAAGGGGCTCCAGAATGACCGCGGCGAAGCCGCGCACCTTAGGTTGAACGTTTGGCGTAAAGAAAAAGGAAAGCAGGAGATCGCTCGTTGTCGGTGTAGAGTAAATTCGCGTCAACGGATTGCCCAATGTCGCCAAAGAAAGTTAGAAAACAAGAATTGTCGGAGTCAGCAGGCGCTCAGATTCGCCTGCATGCAACACGTCTCTCCGTTCTCGAGTTCGATCATCTCGGCCGCCAGAGTGCGGAGCCCGAACAAACCAAGGCGACGCGCCATACAACGGCGCGCGCAATGGCGACACGTTAGGCATTCTTAAACATTATCGATTTACCCATATGAAAATATCAGGCCGTTGTTTGTGCGGAGCTGTTACCTACGAATGTAGCTCAGCTCCTGTTCTGCAGTTCAACTGCCATTGCCGCGATTGCCAGAGATCCACGGGGACCGCTTACGCTCCAATCATGTTCTTTAAGAGAGAGCATGTGCATATCAGCGGCTCTCTTTCCTACTTTGAAAGCCTCGGCAGGAGCGGAAAGAAAATCCGACGAGGATTCTGCTCAACATGTGGAGCGCAAATGGTCGGGGACGTCGAAATCGTTCAATCGCTACTGTCGATGCGTGCTGGAACGCTTGATGATACGTCGCAGTACCATCCAAGCGCTGACATGTATTGCAGCCAAGCCGCTCCATGGGACTGTATGGCTGCGGATCTCCCCAAGTTTCCGGAAATGCAAGCGCCGAAAAATGCCTAGCAAGCCCTTTCGACACGCACCGGACAAATCGCTGCGCGCTTTGTCCGACCGCTCAAGCGCCTCGCTCGGCAGCATAGGAAACATATGCAGACGTCGGCCGTAGATACATCTGCGGCGGAAACGTACGAAGCCACTCTCGCGCCAAGCTTGATGGCGCCCTGGGCTGAAGCGATCGTTTCCGAAGCTCGGATTAAAGAGGGGATGAGCGTTCTTGATGTTGCGTGCGGAACGGGAATCGCGGCGAGGTATGCCGCGCATCGATGCGGACCTCGCGCCAGAGTTATCGGCGTCGACATCGATCCTGGAATGCTTGAAATCGCGAAAGCGGTGTCGCTGAAGGAAGGCTTATCTATCGAGTACGAGTACGGCTCCGCGTGCGAATTACCATTTGAATCCGAATCGTTCGATGCCGTCGTGTGCTTACAAGGACTGCAGTACTTCCCGAATCGACTGAGAGCGATGAGCGAATTGCGCCGCGTCCTGCGCATGAACTCGCCGCTGATTGTCATGACCTGGAGCGAGATTGAGAATTGCAAGGGCGCCTGGGCGATGGTAAATGCTCTTGAGCGTCGAGGCATCGACGCAACGGCAGCTCGCAAGCCATTTTCTCTTTCTGATTCGAATGAGATTCTATCTCTTGCTGAAGAAACCGGATTTACGCATGTCGCAATTCGTAGGGAGCAACGCTTGGCTTCCTTCCGATCGGCCACCGCCTTCGTCGATGCGATGCTTAAAGGCGCCCCTTCATCGCGGCTTGCGCTAGAAAAAGTTCCTTCGGATGATTGGCCCAATTTTCTCGCGGAAGTCGAAGGGATGCTCGCGCAATGGAAGTACGACTTCGGTCTTAAATTCCCCATGGAGAGCAATATACTTGAGGCGCGTCGTTAGGCCGCCCAACAATGCAGAGACATGAAACGGCAACGAAATTCTTTCGGAATCGAACAAGGTGCTCCTAAGCATGGATAAAACATTCAGTCCGCATACATTTCTAGATGAGCTTGCCGAAGAACTAATTTTCAACTTCGCGAGAGCTGGCGGCGGGACTACTCCTGGCCTCATCGGAAGCGCGCGCGAGCATGAAGTAAGAAGGAAGCTGCAATCGGTTCTTCCGACGAACGTAGCTGTTGCCACCGGCTGCGTTATTGATTCGTTCGGGAACACCTCAAACCAAATCGATGTAGTACTCTTCGAGAAAGATCATTGCCCCGTGTTCTCCATTAACGACGACCCAGCCGCCACATACATACCGTGCGAGAGCGTCATTGCAGTAGGAGAGATAAAAAGCTCCTTGGGTACGGCGGAAATAAATGATGCCGTCGATAAAATCGCGAAAGTTAAGTTGCTACGACGCTATCTAAAGAACCCCACATGCTTCCGAAAGTACGGATCCGTGCTGTCGATCCAAGGAGCTCCGTTTGAAGCATTTGATCCGGAGCACAAGCCTTTTGACCAGATCTATGGCTTCATTCTTTGCCACCAGTCGTCTCTCGCCCATGCAACGCTTGCAGACCGTTACGCAAAAGCCTGTAGCCGCCACCCCGCACACTTGTCTCCGAATTTGTTGGTCTCGCTCAAGGATGGACTCGTGCTATTCACCAACGAGAGACGAGAGGTCTTGGAGAATCGCGTAAGCGCGGCGCACATTTTCGTAGGCAAGACGCCGGACGGCGAAGTTCCATTTCTGATCAACAAGCTCGCTACAGTGGCCAATATGGGCCGTACCACCGAGATTCTTCCATATGCACGCTACCTGTTAAAGAGCGGAAACGTTGCTTTCTCTGAGGGTACTTTTTACCCTGCGGTGCCGGCCCAACAATCGCTTCATGCGGACGATCCCAACTCAAGCGAGCCCGCGGCTTAACCGTAGCATTTGGGCGTAACAATTCGAAAGAGAACCCATGAAAATATCCGGCACCTTCGAAGTGAAGCTGAGCCCTCTAGATTTTTCGGCACAAGGGGCCGACGGAATTAATTTCGGTCGAATGTCCATCGATAAGCAATTCAGAGGCGCTCTAGAAGCAACGAGCAAAGGGGAGATGTTAAGCGCCATGACATCGGTAAAAGGTTCGGCTGGGTATGTAGCCATTGAACAGGTCTCCGGCGTCTTAGATGGCAAGAAGGGCAGCTTCGTCCTTCAACACTTCGGCACAATGAAACAGGGTGCCGCCCGTCTCATCCTGGAAGTCGTGCCCGATTCAGGATCGGGAGAACTGTTTGGCCTGGCAGGGAAAATGGCTATCAAAGTCGAAGGTGGCCAGCATTACTACGAGTTCGATTATGAGCTGGCATGACGTCGAACCTACGCTTCACTCCCTCAACTGCTTTCTAGCTTGACATGGAACTGGCATTCAGAGAGTCGAAGCCTTGCGACATCGAGGACATGTTCTCGGTGCGGGCTCGCACGCGTCAGAATCCAATTCCCAAGGAACGCCTTGCGCTTTACGGAATCACCTCCGCTTCTAGTGCTGCAGATATGGCGAGCGGGAAAGTGAAAAGCTGGGCGTGCTTCCACGACTCGATTCTCGTTGGGTTCTGCGGCGGTGACAGCACAACGGGCGAAGTACTGGTACTCGCGGTGCTTCCGGACTATGAAGGCAAAAGCATCGGCACGCGACTGCTCGCGATGACGGTCGAATGGCTGCAGTCGATCGGTTTCAAGCAACCTTGGCTCGCAGCGTCTTCCAATCCAAGCATTCGAGCGCATGGGTTCTATCGCGCACTCGGATGGAAACCGACCGGCAGGCGCCTGGAGAATGGCGATGAAATCTTAGTGTTCGCGCCGAGCAACGCGCGCCGCTGAGCACGAATACCGTACCGAAACATTATGAATCCAAATTTCGAACAAGCGCTTACTCGCGGACGGGCCTACTGGATTGCGTCCTATGTTCATGACATTGCAACCTCGACGATGGTGATCGAACTCGCGCGTGATACCGATAACTTCAGGCCTACCATCGTCGTTGAGTTCAGTGGCGTCCAAAACATCGAGCATCGCTGGCTGGAGGAAGATGACGCTAGGATCGAGGGCCTGTTGGGCGCTCATGAATATCAGCGTGGTGCCCTCTACCAATACCTGCTGGTCACTGATCAAAGAGAAATCGAGTTCACCGCCCGCGCTCAAGCGGAGATAAAAAGCGTGCAGCAACCGGCGTCGAATGCGAGCACGTTGCGCACTTGACTCGCAAAGAGCTACGCTCCTTGCTCGCCTTGCATGCGCGGCGTTGTATAAGTACAGAATAGGATTTTGCGAGGGACGATGGAATTCAAAATTCGGCAGCTCGACATGAAAGACGATCAGGCAGTTGCAGCCTGCTTCGGTGTGTTCGGCTTCCTGCGTCCTCATCTGAACGAAAGCCGCTTCATTGAGCAGGTGCGGATTCAGGAGAGCGATGGTTACAAGATTATTTACATCCAGAAAGACATCGAGGTTATAGCCGCAGCCGGGTATCGCCTGGCCACCTTTCTTGCCTGGGGAAGAGTGCTTTATATCGATGATCTAATCACACACCCTGAGCGAAAACGAGCCGGCCTGGGCAGTGCTTTGCTCGATTGGCTACTCGCAGAGGGCAGGCGACTCGGATGCGATGAGATACACCTTGATACGGGCCACCAGCGCCATGACGCTCACCGGCTCTATCTGAACAAAGGCTTTGTCCTAAGCAGCCACCATATGAGCGCCAAGCTCACATGAGCCGAGTTCTCAAAAACGCACCCGCCGGGTTAGTACAGTACATTTTCTGAGATATCGCCCCAAGAGGAGAAGCCATGAAAATCTGGCCGTATTGGTTCGTGTGTGCAGGTAGCGTCTTTGCTTCGGTGGAAACGTTTGCATGCGGGGATCTTGATTTGCTTTGCCGACAACGGGAGGGTGAACTCAATTTGCCCATTCCCACACCGCAGATTGATCCTGAGTGCCGCGGAGACCTCTGCAAAGCAGTCGAAGGAGCCGGAAAAGAAGTCGTCAGAACCATTGAAAACGTGGCCCGAGAACTTGGGAAGACTCCGCAGGCGATTCAAGAATGCCTCACGTACGTAGAACGGTGTGCAACTGAAATCATGTCGGCACCGTTAGCGCTCCATGCTCAAGCCTACATCGAGGGCCTCTACCGCCAATCCGAAGGGAGAGTGCAATCCTTCTCGCCGCAGTGGATTGCATTGACGCAGCAGTACTACGACGTTGACTTGCGCGGGGTGACATTCGCGGAGGACATAAACACCGGCCATGGACAGACCCTTGCTTACTGCGACCGCATTTTCTTTACGCATTCGGGCAGCCCGTGGACCGACAAGGACGAATTATTTCTGACCCTTCACGAGATGGAACACTTGGTTCAATGCCAAAAACGGGGCCGTCGCACGTTCTTGGCCGAATATCTACTCAAAGGCGCTGTAGAGATCGTAAAGAACGGCACGTTTAACGTTCATGACCTTCATGAATTTGAGATTGCCGCCAACGAGAAGGCCCGCTCTTTAACCGACTTACTTTGGAACCAGATTCAAGCGTCTAGAGCCTCCAGCCCCGAAGGAAACTCCTCCGGTATCCCTAATAACTCAGGTGTGTGCCCCAACGGAGAGGTTTTTATGCCGACGGCCGGCGGGGCATGTTGCACACCCAATTATTCGCGCTGCCGCAATATGACGACGGGCGTGGTGACCTGCGGCATGGGCGGTTGTTGAACAGATAAAATCTGCCGTCAGAGATCTTCATGACAAGAGCTTCAACACGGATGCTTCTGCTCGCGCTACTCGTTCCACTGAGCGGCGGCGCTGCTGAGATTTACGACGATTTTCCGGGCGAAATCCACGCCGACGAAAGATACGTAATTTATTCGCATAACTTGATCGTCGAAGGGGATGACCCTGCTCCCATTCATCCCGAATTTGGCGTTTCTGATTTTCCAGCCGTCAAGCAAGCACTGTTTGAAGGCGGAAATTTCAATCTCATCGCGCATCACCGTCCAAAGAACACCGAAATTGACCCTTACGTAGACAAGCTCGAGTCTTGGGTTCGGCGCCTTCTCACTGCTGGGGTGAAGTCGAGCCGCATCACCCTCATTGGATTTTCTCGCGGAAGCTACCTGACTGCGCTCGCCTCGTCTCGACTTCGGTCTACGGGAATCAATACAGCACTGCTGGCGGCCTGCTCAGAGGGAGATATTTCCCACCATCCGCCTCTGGTCATCGGCGGACACCTGTTGTCCATTTATGAAACCACGGATGTCGTGCGTAGTTGCGCTAAGCTCGCTGCGCGCAGTCAGCTAGCTTCATTTAAGGAAGTCGCGATCTCCACCGGTAAGAAGCACGGGGCTTTCTTCATTCCGAGACCCGAATGGGTTCAACCTTTAAAAGCATGGATAGAAGAAACCAATCGCTAGCCATGTCGCGCACGCAACGCACGAAGACGCACGCGCGTAATGGCAGACGCTAGGCACTCATGGCTAAGCTTGATCCATTGGCAATTGATCTGTACCTGCTTCTAAAGCTTGTCTGCTCGAAATGCGATGCTGAGTTCAATCCTGCGGCAAGCCACGGCTGGTCAGTTCCTAAAGCTACCGAACAGGACGTAGACGCCATGGTAGAAAAGTATCTGCCTATCGCAATCGGCTTCGGGTGGCACGCCGACCGCACGGGAAAGGTCTGTTGCAAAGCATGTCGGGCGATGTGAGGGCGAATCATGCGAGACCCAGAAAGAATCGATGCAATGTTGTTAGCCTTGCGAGAAATCTGGACGGCCGATCCGGATCTCAGACTCGGTCAACTAATAATTATCGGGACCAAGCCAATTACCCCGTGTCCGGAAGTCTTCTATGTCGACGACGAGAAGCTCTTGATCGGACTTCGAAATTACCAAGAATCAAAGAAGGGTGTGTCCCAAGGGGCACAATCTAACGGAGGCTATGGCCATTCATGACGATGAACGCTTATCCCGAAATAGTGCTTAAGGGAACATTCGCCACGTTGGAGCCTTTAAAGCGTGAGCATGTAGAGGCGCTGAAGCTTGCAACAATGGACGGTGAGCTTTGGAAGCTTTGGTACGCCACCGTTCCGTCTCCTGAAGAAATGGAGGCCTATGTGAATTCGGCACTGTCGGACATTTCGAGAGGAAGCCTGCCTTTTACCGTTGTAGATAATTCGACCGGCAAGATAGTTGGCACTACGCGATTCTATAGTATGGAGCGCGCGCACAAGAGAGCGATGCTTGGCTACACATGGTATGCGAGGACAGCACAGGGAACGGCAATTAATGCTGACTGCAAATTCCTGTTGCTTCGCTATTTCTTCGAGCAAGAACGCGGAAACGCAATTGAGTTTCGGACTCACTTCTTCAATGAGAAATCGCGTCGCGCCATCGAAAGACTCGGTGCTAAGCAGGATGGGATACTGCGAAGCCACCAAATCATGAAGGACGGCTCAATCCGCGATACGGTGGTCTACTCCATTATCACCAGCGAGTGGCCTGCCGTTCGGAATAATTTGCTAAGCAGGCTGAATGCTTCGGCTGGAAAGAATGGTTAGCAAAACCATCCGCATGTCGATCCCGTGCAGGCGTCGCGTAAGGCGCCAGCAGGAAATATGATAAGGCTCTGCAAGGTTCTTGCTCTTTTTCTGCTCTTGAGCCTCTCGTGCAATGCAGCGACTTCGGAATTTACCGTCGTTCGCGTTGACACCCGGCACGAGAGATTGGAATTGTTTCTTCGGGATCAATCTGGAACGCCCTTTCTGCGTTTGGAAAGATTGCAATCATGGCTGAAAGGGCAAAACAGAATGTTGCGTTTCGCAATGAACGCCGGGATGTTCGAGCCCGACTACTCGCCTGTTGGGTTGTTCATATCGCGAGGTAAAGAACTGGCGCCGTTGAATTTGGCGAACGGCAACGGAAATTTCTATATGAAGCCGAACGGCGTGTTCTTCGTTACAAGCGCCGGGCCAAAGATCATTGAATCGTCCAAATACAACCTGAAGCCGGAAGGCATATTGCTGGCCACGCAATCTGGACCGCTGCTCGTCGAGAACGGGACAATTCATCCGTCCCTAAAAGCGACTTCGAGGTCGCGGTTAATCCGAAACGGAGTTGGCGTATCCGGAACGGATGCGATCTTTGTGATAAGCAATGCTCCCGTGTCGCTGTACGAGTTCGCTGCTTATTTCCGAGATCAGCTTGGTTGCCGGGATGCACTTTACTTCGACGGCGTCGTCTCAGCCCTTCTGCTGCCGGCCGAGAAACGATATGACTCAAGCAGCAACTTAGGCCCGATGATTGGCGTGACGCAATAATGTACGCTCCGGACTAGCGGCAGCGTTATGCGACAAAAATACGGAAGCCCTGCTTCTTGGCGCAACAATTCAAGCACTGAAGTGCGTCTAACGTGCGTGCACTTAACCCTATAGGAACAGCACTATGGACGAGCGCCGGCACGATCTCGATTGGCTGCGAATCATCGCGTTTGCGCTGCTCATTCTCTATCACGTGGGCATGTTCTACGTGACCTGGGACTGGCACGTGAAATCGAGTCGTGCGAGCGACTTCATCGAACCGCTTATGCGCTTGACGAATCCCTGGCGCCTGACGCTGCTCTTCTTCGTCTCCGGAATGGCAACTCGATTCATGGCCGACAAGATGAGCGCCTTGGCGCTTGCACGTTCCCGCATGATCCGGCTATGGCCACCTCTTCTGCTTGCCATTTTCGTGATCGTGCCTCCGCAGTCCTACTACGAAGTCGTCGAAGTGCTGCAAGGAATGCCGCGGCCGCTCGGTCCGCCGCAAAGCCTGTGGCTCGATAATTTCTACGTGAAGTACGTGAGCGCATCGGGAAATTGGTGCGACCACGACGGTTGCCTGATCACGCCGACGTACAACCATATGTGGTTCGTTGCGTACTTGATCATCTATACGCTGGCTCTATTGCCGCTGATCCCAGTCATGCGAAAGCTACCGTCATACGTTTACACTTTCCTGTCCGGTCCTGGGCTAATTCTCGCGCCATGGGCTGCCATGTTCCTACTGCGAGTGACTCTAAATCCCCTATTTGGCGAGACCAACTACTTCTGGAGCGATTGGTATCTGCATGCGCATTACTTCGCGACCTTCCTCTTCGGTTTCGCCATCGTGAAATTCCTGCCTTTTTTTGAGCGCTGCGTCGCTTGGCGATGGAAAGCGCTTGCGATCGCAATCGCCGCTTGGGCGACGCTGCTTGCGAATGGCGAGCTGAACCCGACACCCTGGGCGAGTCTTCCGGAGTGGTCACGCATCGTTTTGCGCGGCATACGCGAGTTGCAGGCATGGACAGCGATCGTTGCCGCGATTGGTTTTGCGCACCGTCATCTACGCGACGCCGACGGCCCCATCAAGCGCCTTCTCACCGTTGCGATCTTTCCGTTCTACCTGATTCACCAAACGATCATTGTCGTTGCCGCTCACTATTTAGACGCCTTTCGCTGGCCAATAGCGATCGAAGCACCGCTGCTGATCGGCCTCACTGCACTTGGTTGCTGGCTCTTCTTCGATATCGGGAGGCGAATTCCAGTGCTTCGCCTTTGGATTGGCTTGGCTCCTAACGCGACGACATCGGACAAGTAGTTATGCCGAATCCGATGTTCGTCTATGCTCAGCACCATCGACGCGGATGACGTGGAGGAGAAAACGATGAAACGTACGTGGACCATCATTGGGGTCGCTGACGTGGCT
Source organism: uncultured Steroidobacteraceae bacterium (assembly GCA_964597495.1). GTDB lineage: Bacteria > Pseudomonadota > Gammaproteobacteria > Steroidobacterales > Steroidobacteraceae > CAZQYC01. The sequence goes on from CAZQYC010000005.1 coordinate 20,321, forward strand.
CGCAGTTTCCATTGGTATCAATCGCTCTTCGGTCAGGCAAAGTCAGCCCCCGCTCACGAGTATTTCGGCCAGATTCTCGATACGGACGGAACGGTGCTGCTTTGTCTTCACCAGTGGGGAGCGCATGAGCACCCAACGCTGACTACTCCCGATCGAGCGGAACCTGGCAACGGGCTATTGCTGTTCTTCCGAGTGGATGATTTCGACGCAGCGCTGTCGCGCGCCAGAACCCTTGTCAACCAACTCGCGGAAGAGCCCCAAACGAATCCCGCCACGGGAACCCGAGAGTTTGCTCTTCGAGATCCGGACGGCTACTACGTGATGGTCAGCGCGCTTACTTGAAGAGAACACCGGGAAGTTCATCGTATGCACGAAATCCTGCGGCTCTCGGGAATGATGAAACACGATCCGGCTGTCGATAGCTGGCTGACTGATAGCCCGAGAGCGTTGCGATCGATTGCTCAGACGTGGTTCATGCAAATGCGGCGGTGCGGAGACGACGTTCGAGAGTTGCTGCACGACGGTTGCCCCGTCGCTTGCGTGGAAGACGCGCCTTTCGGATACGTCAACTCGTTCAAAGAACACGTCAACGTCGGTTTCTTCTACGGCGCCGTGCTCGACGATCCGGCGGGTCTCTTGGAGGGAAGCGGCAAGCGCATGCGGCACGTGAAGTTGAAGCCTGGCCGCGCGCTCGACGCTGCCGCGCTCAGCGACTTAATTGATGCCGCCTACTTGGACATTCGATGGCGACTCGGCAACGAACGACCGTCGTCGAAAAAATGACACCTCTTTTAAGAGGAAGCGACTAGAACCTATCCTAAAATTGAATTGCGCTTAGTAAGCTTGTTTTCAAAGCATTTCTTGTTCCCTCTCCCCTCGCGGGAGAGGGTTAGGGAGAGGGGGTTGAGACAGGAGTGTCGCGTACACGTAAATCTTCACACCCTCTCCCCATCCCTCTCCCGTCGAGGGAGAGGGGGCTGTCGGAAACATCGAAGCCATTTTCGATTTTGAGAGAGGTTCTAATCAAGCGTTTTCAACGTCGACTCGATCCACTGCTGCACGTCATTGTTGATTTCGCGTGGATCGCGACCGGCGGCCTCAATAGGCGGACCGATAACGATTTGAATCGTGCCGGGTCTTTTTACCCATCCGCGCCGCGGCCAAAATTTTCCTGCGTTGTGTGCAATCGGGACGACTTTGCATCCTGCGCGCGAAGCCAGCAGCGCACCGCCGGCGCCGTATTTTCGAGTTTCGCCCGCCGGCATGCGAGTGCCTTCTGGAAAGATCGAAACCCAAACTCCGTTTTGCAGTCGTTGCTTGCCCTGTTCAACGATTCGCTTGACGGCGGCCGTGCTGGCACCGCGATCGATCGCGATGGGACGCAGGAAGTGAATGGCCCATCCGACCAGTGGAATCCACATCAGCTCCCGCTTCAACACCCACGCCTGCGTAGGGCAAATCGCCGCTTGCGCAACGGTTTCCCACGACGACGAATGCTTCCACATCGCGACATGGGCGCCGGCAGGAATGTTTTCCCGCCCGGTCACTCGATAGTTGAGCCCGCAAATTTTATCGAGCAGCGACATGAGCAAATCCGCCCAGTGCTTCGCCATGTCGAAGCGCCGCGGATACGGAATGAAAATTCCAAAGGTCAACACGCCGATCGCATAAAGGCCGGTTACCAAGAAGAAAAGCGTCGTGAAAATGATCGAGCGGAGCAGTTGCATAGTGCAGTCAGGCTAATAGGTTCATTCAATCTGCTCCCGCTATGAAATTCGCCCCCACCCTAACCCTCCCCCGCTCACGCAGGGGAGGGGATCGGAGTCGAAGATTCCTCTCAAAGACTTTCCCTCCCCCGGTCGCCGGGGGAGGGTTAGGGTGGGGACATCTTGTGCGGCAATCTTTAGTATTCATCTAATACAAAAGCGTCGACAAGCTAAACCTAAGAGAAGTATCCACTATCCTGGCAATCTCGAGAGATCGGCGACTCGCAGGAATAATCCGCGCAGCTCGGCAAGCAGCGCAAGACGATTGTCCTTAAGCGCCGTGTCCTCTGCCATGACCATCACGCCATCGAAAAAGGCATCGACAGCGGCGCGCAGTCCCGCCAGTTTGGAAAGCGCTTGCGTGTAATCGCGCGCGGCAAACAACGGCTCGGTGGCTCTCTTCATGGCTAGCACTTGGTCGTGCAGCACTTTCTCCGGCTCATCTTTCAAGAGTTCCGCCTTGACGACGCCGAAGGAATCCTGGCCCGATTTCTTCAAGATATTGCCAATCCGCTTGTTCGCCGCGGCAAGGCTTGGCGCATCGCTCAGCTTCAAGAACTCGGTGAGTGCGCGCAGACGTTTATCGAAATCGAGCGGCGACGCCGGTCGATTCGCGAGTACCGCGTCGAACATTTCCGTCGTCACGGAAATTTTTGCGTCGCCCTCCAAATAATATGCACGCAGGCGCTCCATCACGTAGTCGTAGATTTCGGTTGCAACCTCCGGCTTGGCCGTGACGGGTTGCAACTGCACGGCCTTTGCGATGAGCGCGGCCAGGTCAATCGACAACTTTCGTTCGACAATGATGCGTTGAACGCCGAGTGCAGCGCGTCGAACCGCGAACGGATCTTTCGCACCCGTCGGCTTTTGATCGATAGCGAACACTCCCGCAATCGTGTCGATCTTGTCGGCCAACGCGAGCGCCATGCCGGTCGTCGTTGCCGGTAATTCATCCCCTGCTCCGCGCGGCAAATAGTGTTCGCGAATGGACTCCGCAACTTCCGGATTCTTGCCGTCCGCCAGTGCGTAGTACCGTCCCATGATGCCCTGCAATTCGGGAAATTCGCCGACCATGTTCGTCAGCAGATCGCATTTGCAGAGCTGCGCGGCTTCGACTGCATAAGCGGAAGACGCCGAATTTTCGATCTGTGACAGAACATGAACGACGAGCTGTTCAATGCGCTTCACGCGATCGAGCTGCGAACCCAGTTTGTTGTGATAAACAACCCGGCCCAGTCCTTCCAGGTTCGAGATCAGCGGCTTCTTGCGATCCTGGTCGAAGAAGAATTTCGCATCGGCCAAGCGAGGACGCACCACGCGCTCGTTGCCTTCGATCACGCGGCTCGGGTCGTTCGGTTGAATGTTGCTGACGATCAGGAACCGATTACTGAGCTTTCCGCTCGCATCGAGAAGGGGAAAGTATTTTTGATTCGCCTTCATGGTCAGAATCAAACACTCCTGCGGCACGGCGAGATATTCGGTTTCGAACTGACACGTGAGCACGTTCGGCCGCTCGACGAGCGAGGTCACTTCATCGAGCAGTGCGTCGTCTTCGATCGGCCTGAGTCCCGTCTTTGCGGCCGCAGCTTGCAACTGCTTGGCAATCTCGTTCTTGCGCGTTTCGAAACTGGCAATGACAGTGCCTTCATTTTCCATTTGTTCTGGATAACTATCGGCGTCCTTCAGCGTGATCGTTCCCCGCGACTCGAAGCGATGGCCTTGTGTCGTGCGTCCGGCGTTCAATCCCAGGATTGAAACAGGCACAACTTCCGAACCGTAAAGGGCGGCAAGTCCATGAGCGGGCCGCACGAACTTCACCGTGCTCCAACCGTCTGCGAGTTGATACGTCATCTCTTTCGGAATGGGAAGCTTCGTGAGCATCTCCTCGAGCGACTTTTGCAGACCTTCGGCGAGCGTCATGCCTTTTACCGTCGTGTCCACGAAGAGCGCTTCGGCTTTTCCGTCCATCGCGCGCTTGAGCGATCCCACGGCCGAGGCATCCATGCCAAGCGCTGAGAGTCGCTTGAGCAAGGCGGGAGTCGCATTGCCTGAGGCATCCAGCCCGACATTCGCCGGCATGAGCTTTTGTTGAACGGCTTTGTCCTTCGCTTTGTCCGCAAGATTCGTCACGTGAATCGCCAGCCTTCGCGGAGTGGCGAACGACTTCAAATTCGATTCGGCCGTCGTCAATTCGCGTGACTTAAGCCCTTCAAAGATCGACGACGAAAAAGTGTCCGACAACGATTTGAGCGCCTTGGGCGGCAGCTCTTCGACGAATAATTCAACGAGTAAATTCTTTGCCACAGCTCAGCCCGCCTTCTTCGCGTTTTGTTGGGCGAGTTGAGCGAGCACTTCGTCTGCGCGCTCCTTCTTCGCAAGCGGAAAGCCGAGACGCGCCCGACTTTCGAGATAACTCTGGGCCACGGTGCGCGCCAAATTACGGATGCGGCCAATGTAAGCCGCGCGTTCCGTCACGCTGATCGCGCCACGTGCGTCGAGCAAGTTGAAAGTGTGTGCGGCTTTCAAGAGTTGTTCGTAGGCAGGCAAAGCGAGTTGCTTCTCCATTAGAAACTTCGATTGCTTCTCGTGCGCAGCGAAGGCGCTCAGCAAGAACTCCACGTCGCTGTATTCCAAGTTGTACGCGCTCTGCTCCACTTCGTTTTGATGGAATACGTCGCCGTAGTTAAGACCACTATTCGAAGACTGGGTCCAACGTAACTTGTAGACGCTGTCCACGCCCTGCAGGTACATCGCGAGACGTTCAAGGCCGTACGTGATCTCGCCGGTAATCGGTTTGCACGTGATGCCGCCGACTTCCTGGAAGTACGTGAACTGCGTGACTTCCATGCCGTTCATCCACACTTCCCAGCCGAGACCCCAGCAGCCGAGCGTGGGGTTCTCCCAGTTGTCTTCCACGAAGCGAACGTCGTTGACTTGCAGATCAAAGCCGAGCGCTTTGAGGGAACCCAAGTAGAGATCCAAAATGTTCGCAGGCGCAGGCTTCAAGACCACTTGAAACTGATAGTAGTGCTGCAAGCGGTTTGGATTTTCGCCGTAGCGCCCATCTTTGGGTCGGCGGCTCGGCTGCACGTAGGCAGCACTCCAAGGTTCGGGTCCGATCGAGCGCAGAAAAGTCGCGGTATGGCTAGTGCCGGCGCCGACTTCCATATCGTAGGGCTGCAAAATGGCGCAGCCATGCTCCGACCAATAGCGTTGCAGGGTCAGAATCAAGTCTTGAAAGCTTTGCGATGGCGCGGTCGGCATGCCTTTCCCCGTGTTTCTAGCCCGTTTTTAATCAGCGTCGGCCGATTTTCGGGGCGCGAGTATAGCCTTAGGGCGCCCTCTCTCGTCCTTCCCGGTTGCCAGAAAGAACCCACTAGCGCACTATGACGGGGCGCGGCCGGGGCCGCGTGCTTCACGAAAGAGCGCCTCTGTGCGCATCGACTCATCCTCATCGGGCACCACCCGGCTCTCCGCCAGGCTTCGGTAGCACCCGACTGCGGGCGAGTCGTTGGCATAGATCCTGCAAAATTCGAGAGCTCGAAACCATATCAAATACCCTCGGAGCCGTCGGCGAGCGGCCAGAGGTAGACGCGCTCGCCAAGACCGACCCAACGCGGAGGAGATCCCATGACGACCGGCGCTGAAATCATCAGCATGCTCAAAGAGAAAGAAGTGAAGTACGTGGACCTGCGATTCACGGACACACGCGGCAAGGAACAGCACGTAACGGTGCCTGCGGCCACCATCAATAAAGGATTTTTCGACGACGGCAAGATGTTCGACGGCTCGTCGATCGCGGGTTGGAAAGGCATCAACGAATCCGACATGGTGCTCATGCCGGATGCCACCACGGCGGTGATGGACCCGTTCTTCGAAGACCCGACGCTCATCATCCGATGCGACGTTCTCGAACCGGCCACCATGCAAGGCTATGAACGCGACCCGCGCTCGCTCGCCAAGCGCTGCGAAGCCTATATCAAGGCCAGCGGCGTCGGCGATAGCGCGTTGTTCGGCCCGGAAAACGAATTCTTCATTTTCGACAGCGTTCGCTACGGCACCGAAATCGGCAAGTCGTTCTTCGAAGTCGACGCCCAAGAAGCTTCTTGGAGCTCGGGCAAGGCCTACGAAGACGGCAACAAAGCGCACCGTCCCGGCATCAAGGGCGGCTACTTCCCGGTTCCGCCGGTCGACTCGCATCAAGACATCCGTTCGGCGATGTGTAACGCCCTCGAGCAAATGGGCCTGACCGTCGAAGTGCATCACCACGAAGTCGCGACGGCCGGTCAGTGCGAAATCGGCGTGGGCGCGAACACGCTCGTGAAGAAAGCCGATGAAGTGCAAATCCTGAAGTACGCGATTCACAACGTCGCGCACGCCTACGGCAAGACCGTGACCTTCATGCCGAAGCCGCTCGTCGGCGACAACGGCAACGGCATGCACGTTCACCAATCCATTCAGAAAGAAGGCAAAGCGCTGTTTGCCGGCGACAAGTACGCGGGGCTCTCGGAGCTTGCGCTGTACTACATCGGCGGCATCATCAAGCACGCCAAGGCGGTCAACGCGTTCACGAATCCGGGCACCAATAGCTACAAGCGCTTGGTCCCTGGCTTCGAAGCGCCCGTCATGCTCGCGTACTCCGCGCGCAATCGCTCGGCGTCGATTCGTATCCCCTGGGTGTCGAATCCGAAAGCCCGTCGCATTGAAGTGCGTTTCCCGGACTCGATCGCGAATCCGTATCTCGCCTTCTCGGCGATGATGATGGCCGGCCTCGACGGCATCAAGAACAAGATCCATCCGGGCGAACCCGCGGACAAGGACTTGTACGACTTGGAGCCGGAAGAAGCGAAGAAGATTCCGGAAGTGTGCTACTCGCTCGAACAGGCGCTCGAATGTCTCGACAAGGATCGCGACTTCTTGAAGGCCGGCGGCGTGTTCACCGACGACGTCATCGACTCCTACATCGCGCTCAAGATGCAGGAAGTCACCAAGGTGCGTATGTCGACGCATCCGCTCGAGTTCGAGCTGTACTACAGCGTGTAATTTCGTGCGTTCCAGGTCGCGCATCTCGGTGCGCGACGCGCGAGGCCAGGGACGGCTTCGCGAACGCCCGCCGCGATGGGGCGTCTCTCAGAGGGAATTCCCTGGAAGATATTCGTGGGAAATTCGTTCGTCGGAGGTCGTGTGAGGCTTTGCCCGCACCAAGCTTTACAAACTACTTCATCGGCCAGAGCGCACACTCCATTGTCCGATTGCCCATTGCCTGATTGTTTCGAAGCGACGTCTTTTTCCGTCGTCGCAAAAATGCTGCGTCATTGCGTAGCTCCCCTCCTCAATGACTCAAGTCGCAGCCGGTGCGGATCGTTCGCACCCGTATCGCAAGGATCGCCATGGTCGCCGCTCCCAAAAAGTTAAGCATTTCGCGCGCCCTTCGCACCATCTCGGTAAGTAAACAAGTGGAAGACGCAGCGCGCATTCTCGATAGTCTCACCACCAGCGTCATTCTGGTGGATACGCAGCACAACGTGCTTCACTTGAATGCGGCGGCGGAAACGCTATTGGGCGCGAGCCGCAATCAAGCGCAGAGCCGGCCGTTAGCTGACCTACTGCGCGGCGGCGTTCAAGTCGCCGAAATGATCGACCGCGTAATCGAAACGCAGCGCGCCTATTCGCGGCGCGAACTGCCGCTGCGCCCCGCTTCTTCAGACAGCGAACTGGTGGTCGACTGCACCATCTCTCCGTACGACGATTTAGGCTTGCTCATCGAACTCAGCGACGCCACGCAGCACCAGCGCATCACGCGCGAAAATGCACTGCTTGCTCAGGTCGGCGGCAGCCGTCTCATGATTCGGCAGCTGGCCCACGAGATCAAGAATCCGCTCGGCGGTTTGCGCGGCGCCGCGCAATTGCTCGAACGACAATTGTCGGACGCGACCATGCGCGAATACACCTCGGTCATCATCAGCGAGGCCGACCGGCTCAAAGTGCTGGTGGATACGCTGCTCGGTCCTGGGCACGCACCGCGCAAACAACTCATCAATGTGCACGAATTGGTGCAACACGTTTGGCAATTGCTCAAACTCGAGGCATCGCCGACGATCAAGATCCAGCGCGACTACGATCCGAGCCTGCCGTCGATCCAATTGGATCGCGATCAAATCATTCAAGCGATGCTGAACCTGGGTCGCAATGCGCTTCAGGCGCTCGGTACGGCTCGCCGTGAACATAACGGGCGCGTGATCCTGCGAACTCGCGCACACACTCACGTGTACATAGGCAAGCGCAAGCACCGTTTGGTGGCGTGCGTGCAATTTGAAGACGACGGTCCGGGCGTGCCGGACCATCTTCGCGATACATTGTTTTATCCGTTGGTGACCGGACGCGCGGATGGCACGGGACTTGGATTAGCCGTAGCCCAAGACCTGGTTAGCCGCCATGACGGGCTCATCGAATTCGAGAGCCGCCCGGGGCGGACTGTCTTTTCGATCTTGCTGCCGTTCGATTCCACTGTTGAGTCCGCCGATGCAAACACACATGACTAGCGCCCCGCCTATCAAGCCACTCAATGTTTGGCTCGTCGACGACGATGCGTCGATTCGCTGGGTGTTGGAACGCGCGCTGCGCCAAGGCGGCATGGCGCCCACAACCTTCGACCAAGCCGACACCGCATTGGCGGCGTTGCGCCGGAATCGTCCCGACGTGCTGATCACCGACATCCGCATGCCCGGACGAAGCGGCCTCGAACTGCTCACCGAGATTCGCGGCTCGCAACCTGAGTTGCCGGTCATCGTCATGACCGCTCACTCGGATTTGGACAGCGCAGTTTCCGCTTACAAGGGCGGTGCGTTCGAATATTTGCCGAAGCCATTCGACATCGATCAAGCCGTCGACCTCGTACGCCGCGCCGCGCAACAACAGACACGCACGGAAGAAGTGGTGACCGAATCGCGCCGCATTCCGGAAATGCTCGGGCAAGCGCCCGCCATGCAGGAAGTGTTTCGCGCCATCGGACGCCTGTCGCGTTCCAGCATGACGGTCCTCATCACCGGCGAATCGGGTACCGGTAAGGAACTCGTCGCACGAGCGCTGCACCGGCATAGTCCGCGCGCCACCAAGGCGTTCATCGCATTAAATACGTCTGCCTTTACGGCGGACTTGCTCGAATCGGAATTGTTCGGTCACGAGAAAGGCGCGTTTACCGGCGCCGATCACCTGCGTCGCGGCCGCTTCGAGCAAGCGGACGGCGGTACGCTTTTCTTGGACGAAATCGGCGACATGTCGCCGCAACTGCAAACACGGTTGCTCCGCGTTTTGGCAGAAGGCGAGTTCTATCGCGTCGGCGGCCAAACGCCGGTGCGCACCGACGTGCGAGTCATCGCCGCTACTCACCAAGATTTGGAGGCGCGCGTTAAACAAGGCTTGTTCCGCGAGGATCTCTTGCATCGCCTCAACGTGATCCGCATCGAAGTGCCGCCGCTTCGCTCGCGTCGCGAAGACATTCCCGAACTCATCAACCACTACTTGAACGAAGCCGCCACCGAACTCGGCGTTGAAGCGAAGGTGCTGACGGCCGAAGCCGAAGCGGCGCTTACGAATTTCGATTGGCCGGGCAACGTTCGCCAGATCGTGAATACCTGCCGTCGCCTGACGGTCAGCGCGCCGGGTCGTGAAATCAAGGCGGAGGATATCCCCGCCGATTTAGGCGGCAGCCCAAGCCCCACCAAACTACAGGACGAGTGGACACGCCAGCTCACGTCGTGGGCGGACAAACGCCTCGCCAACGGCGGCAAACCGTTGCTCGACGATGCGCTCCCTGAATTCGAACGCACGCTGATTCGCAGCGCCCTCCGAAAAGCGGAAGGCGGCCGGCAAGAAGCCGCGCGGTTGCTCGGCTGGGGCCGCAACACGCTCACGCGCAAATTGAAAGAACTCGGAATGGACGACGAGTAGCGTCATGTTCCCTCTCCCCTTGCGGGAGAGGGTTAGGGAGAGGGGGCAGGGATGTCCAGTAAAACTCAATTTGCAAAAGAACTTCGAACTCGCTCCACAGACGCCGAACGTCTCTTATGGAGCAAAGTTCGCGCTCATCGTCTCTACGGCTTTAAATTCAAGCGCCAGCAGCTCATCGGCGATTACATCGTCGATTTCGTTTGCTTCGAAGCGAAGCTAGTGGTCGAACTTGACGGCGGCCAACATGCGGACAGCACTTCCGATTCCTATCGAGATAATTGGCTGCGTAGCCGCGGATATAAGGTGCTTCGGTTCTGGAATAATGACGTGCTGACTAACATTGAAGGCGTTGTCGAAGTTGTACTTCGCTATTTGTCCCCCTCTCCCTAACCCTCTCCCTAACCCTCTCCCGCAAGGGGAGAGGGGATGGAATGTATCGTTAGCCCTTCTTGGCAACCGATGCGAATAAATCCTCTAGAGAAATATTCAAAGTCGTTGCCACTGACAGTAACGTAAGTACTGTTGGGTTATAAATGCCTCGCTCCAGTCGACCGATGACATTGGGATGCACACCAGCGGAATGCGCCAACCCTTCTTGGCTCAATCCTTGGCTCTTGCGACGCTCCCGCACTTCCTCACCAAGATCACGCAATATGCCCTTCTTTCTCACAGGGCAAGCGTCAGGCCTTGAACACTATACTGTCTAGACATTATAGTGTCTATATAAGGATCCTGGCGACCGATGGAGCCCGCTTCATGACCACCAAGCAATCTACTCGCAACGGCTACTCTGTCCGAAAACTCATTCCGGCCAAACCCACACGAAAGCGGCGCTCGGCAAAAACTGTCGATAAAGCAGATCTAACCTATTTTCTCGACATCCTTGGCAGTTTCGCTGATTCCCGAGCAGTGATAGAAACTGTCTATCGTTCGTTTGAAAATACCGACGACTGTGTAGAGGGCACTTCAACACTAAGAATTGGCCTAAACATGTTTAACGATGCCTATAACGAGCTCGACATGGCCATCAATCGCCTTCCAGGGCTGTAGTATCGATAAATCGCGAGGCTGAAGACTGAATGCGCCGATGATCGATATTCACTCCGCTGAACGATCGACTTTCGCAATTCAGCACTCGGCGGAGGAATCTTTTATTGATGGTTGCGAAGTCGCGGATATGGCGTGCTTCGGTTCTAGAACAACTATGTTTTGCCTAACATTGAAGGCGTTGTAAGTAGTGCTTCGCTACTTGCCCCCTCTCCCGCAAGGGGAGAGGGAAAATCTCTATATTGCTACTGTGCCGTGCGCAGCGCGAAGAAGCCGTCAAACACTTGTTCGATCGGAATCGCAAATCCAATTCCCTGCGTACCGCTCAAAATAGCCGTATTGACGCCGATGACTTTACCGTTTTCATCAATTAGCGGCCCGCCACTGTTGCCCGGATTGATGGGCGCATCCGTTTGCAGCACGTCATATTTATACGGCTTCATTTGTCTGTAGCCCGAGAAGATGCCGGAAGTCACGGTAAACGCCAACCCGGAAGGACTGCCGATCGTAAACAATCGCGTTCCTTGGCTTAGCTTGTCCGAATCCGTCTTGCGGAGATAGGGACACGAACTCGCCATCAATTGAAACAAGGCAAGGTCGCCGTCTTCTGCATATTCCGCACCGGTCATTTTATATTCGCTTCCGTCGACAAGTTGGACCGTGAATCCCTGGTGACTCTGCGAGTACCGATCGAGATCCTTGCGAATCCATTCATCCACATTACTATCCAGGTCGTTAAGCTCTTTTCGAGCTTCGGCGATTTCCCTGCCGAGCTTTTGCGATTCGAGATCCCATCCTCGGTTGGATTGCTCTCTGCGCCAAAGTTCGTTTTCCATCGACCGAATCTTTCTCCCTATCATGCTTCTCGTCTCTTGGATTCTTTGATTGAACTCCGGGTCTTTGCGAACCTTGTTATAAACTTGGTCGACATTAAACTCGAGCACGTGACGATTCGTGACGCCATGGCATTCGGCATCCACCAGGAATCCGGATCCCAACGCGCCCCACTCGGTCTTGATAAACACCGTTGCATTGCGTGCGGCTTCAATGGCATTTCCCGGTGGATGAGACTTGGCTAATTGAGCCGCCAATCCGGAAAGAGGTGAGCTGCCATCGTCGACTTCGCGCTTTGCGTCGGCAGCTGCTTGATTTGGTTGCGGCGGCGCTGCTGCTTGCAGTTGCGCCTGTACCGGCGGCGCCACTTTCGGCGCGCGCATCGCCACGAAAGTAACGACACCTACGGCACAAACGGCCAACACGCCGAGCGCGACTTTGAGCGGACTCGAGCTGGAATCTCCTTCGGCCGCCACGGGCTTGAGCGCCGCCTGGGCCTTACGGTACTTGTCGAAATAGACATTGCACGACTCACAGCGAACTTCGTCCTGCTGCGCATGGCCGCACTTCGGGCACTTCACATTCGCCTCCGTTCTTCTAATACTCCGGCTAAGCGTCGACTTTACTGTCAACCGATCGAACCGCTCCGTGACTGTGTTCACAAGCGAGGCAAGCGGACGACAAGGAGCTCGTCATTCCTTCCTGCGTGGACTGGGTCGGACAGGAGCCGCTTCGACCCAAGAAAAGAAACCGGCGCCGGATCCGATTGCTAGGAGATAACGTGTGATCCCTCTCTCGTCATCGCTCTTCCGGCTTGCAGGCCCACCGGCTTACGCCATGGATTCAGCGCTTCCCTTACATACCTTCCGGGCGGCGGTCCTAATAATCGATTCCCATGCTTGTGTATGGGCTCGTCGCGGTCGTCCTTCTCGTCATCGGCGGGAGCGTCTTTTTTCGATGTCGAGGGAGAAAATCTCACGCCGGCGGTAATTCAAGCCCTGCCCATAAGAGTGAAACCGCTTCGACATCGACGTCGATCCCTTTTCAAACCGACGCGACGATCGCGATTCAGGACTCGATCTTCAAATTCGCCTTTGGCGTGAATCGGATCGACTATCGCATCCTTGGCGACCATCAAAGAGTGTTGCGAGTCACCGAGGAGTCGATTCCGGGCGCCATGAATCAGCCGCGCTATTTCCCGCGCAAACCTGCGTTGCTGCCGAAGTTGATGCGCGCGATCAACTCACTCGACACCGGGCGCCATGAAATCGTTCGCTTGATCCTGCAAGACGCCGCGCTGGCGGGCAATGTCCTGCGGCGCGCGAACAGCGTTTACTATCGCTCGGGGCAAGACATCGTCGAGAGCGTGGATCGTGCAGTCACTATCCTCGGCAACGAAGGGTTGCGCGCTCCGGTGGCCAGCGCCGTCATGCAGCCGGTATTCCAATTGCCAGGCGGATTTTTCGAGAACTTCGCGCCGGCTATCTGGGAACAAGCCCGCCGCACAGCCTTTGCCGCCGAAGAATCTGCGCGCGTCAATCAATCAGCGGACGCGTTCGTCGCGCACCTTGCCGGCATGCTGGGAAGTTTAAGCCGCGTCGCGCTATTTAGGCTGACGATGGACAAGTATCGCGAGAAGGGCAACCTCATGCCGCGTCCCGAAGTGTTCATCGCCGTGATGAAGGCGCATGAAGCTAAAGTTACGCGCGACATCGCGGCCGCCTGGGAAATGTCCGACGCGTTCCTGGAAGCGCTCGATGCGCAAATAAAACAAACCCCGCCTGATCAAATGACGCCGCTGGCCAACACGGTGTACGTCGCCAACCTCTGCGGATCCCTGGCCACTTTGCATCGACACGATTTGCTGTCGGCGCAAACTGCGCAAGAATTGATGCTTTCGCAAGGGCTCGCGCAAGCCTCGCTGAGCCGCGTTTGGGACGCGGCCATTCAAACCGAAGTTTCTTAAACGCAGAGATTCTAAGGACGCGAGGGGCGATAACACTTTGGCTGTGCGCCATCAGGAGTCGGCAGATAGGCGTTCGGCGACAGGGGTGTCAGCAAGAAGGCGCGAGTGGTCTCGTTGAGCCTTCCGTAGCCGGCGATCTGTCCGCGATTGCTGATCGCTTGCGGTTCCATCGTGTTCCAACCGCCGCGAACCACTTCACGCAGCGAATCGATTCGGATCGAATGGTGAACACGGAACGGCGCTGTCACGTATCCATACGAAGTGCCGTCCGGGAGAAAGTGCGATCCCACGATTTGGCTGTGGTTATTAATGTCCGCGGGAAAATTTCCATCGCCAGGAGTGCCTAGCATCTCGATCTCTACGGAATGACGTCGCGTCACGAAAGCTTGATCGACGCCGCCGCGGTTCACATTGCCGATCACTTGGCCTACGTCGTTAATGCCGTAGGCAAGACTGTAGTCGGCGTCCGGAACCAACAGGATTGCGCCTTCGAAGCTGCTCCAGCGATAAGCAGCGGGCAACGTGCCAGGATCGTTGGGAACGATCGGTGAGCGATAGGCCGTGACGGCCACTTGGCCCGCATCATTTAATCCAGTTGATAGAAAGAAACGTTCGGCTGGATCGACGGCCGGCAATACATCGACCTCGATGAGTCCGACGCCGTCGCTGTTCGCCGGCTGTTCGGAAGGGCCGATCACTGCTTTCATGTACGGATAAGAGATGTCCCACAGCGTTTGCCCGACGTTGTTGATGCCTCTTGGATCCGCATACCGAATCGTGGGACGCGGATTGGTGCCACCCGGATCGGTGACGAACGCGGTCGGGGGAACGTTGATCTGAAATAAGGTACCGATGACCTGGCCGGCATTATTGATCGAGGTCGCCGTGAGGGACGTAAACGTACCAGGAGGATCGATTGCGGTAAGCGCACCGCCGTTGGAAGCACTTATGAACGCCTTGGCTGTTCCGTCCGATGTAAACGCCACACCCACTACCTGACCTGAATCATTGAGATCGTAGGCAAGACTGAAATCGCCGCCAAAGGTGTCGAGCGTGCGGATCTGCCAACAATCGGTCTGACGCAAGATCTGCTGCGAAGGTTCTGCGGATAGAGAAGCGGTTGCCGCGAGAATAGAAACGGAAATTAATGCAACTCTTTTGCAACGGATATGAAGCGTCGTCATGACGTAAACCTCTCAGTCCGGAGGGCTCACCGATCGCAGCGATCGGATGTTGACGGATGTCGCTTCCTCTGCCATTCATTGGCACGGAGATGGGGACGAATGCGTTCCATCGAGGTGCAGGACAGTAGTACTCGCGTCAAAAACGATCTAGTGGAGCAACGCCCGTCGTGTTGTCCGATGTTGCCGACACGGGCTAAGACGCACCTACGTCTCCGCAATCGCCTGGAGAACGTCGTTCAGCGCCTCAATTCGAGTTCTCGAAGTGCATTCATGATCTTGTCTGGTTCAGAGTAGTCGCGAAATGTATGTTGAACCCCGAGAGAGCGGAGCTGCTCATGTCGACGACCGATGCCGATCATGTGAATGCCAAGTTCCGCGCATACCTTAATATCCCACGGAGCATCGCCAAAATAGACCGCAGACGC
The DNA here is from genome assembly GCA_964597495.1 of uncultured Steroidobacteraceae bacterium. GTDB lineage: Bacteria > Pseudomonadota > Gammaproteobacteria > Steroidobacterales > Steroidobacteraceae > CAZQYC01. The sequence goes on from CAZQYC010000005.1 coordinate 35,493, forward strand.
CAAGTCAACGCCGGCACGTGCAACGGCCAAGGCAATAATGTCGCTTCGGCGAGGCACGTCGCTTGAGGTCGCACGTGGAAAGCCTGCAAGGTCAATTCCACAACACTGCAACTTGAGTTGCGCCTCGATATCGAAACCGCCCGTAGCGATGGCAACACGGATGCCATGCTTCTGCAATTGGGCAATAAATTTGACGGCTCCAAAAATCGGCGCGAAGTCGCCGGGATACTTCGGAAATTCATCGCGCAACAGTCGGCAGAATTCCTGTTTGATCTGTTCTTCCTTCTCCTTCAAAGCGACGTCCCCAGCAAGTATTTCGCGCACGATCGCCGAGCTGGTCGGTTCGGCGTAAACACTCCAATCGTGAGTGGCCAGCGACAATCCCGTTACGCGCTCGATCGCCAAGGCATAGCACCGACCCTCGACTTCCTGCGTATCGCAGATCGTTCCGTCATTGTCGAAAACGGCTAGCACGCTCAGTACCGAATGCTTCGAACTAAGCCGTGCGCCCTAAGCGTGGGCCTAGCGGAAATCCTCAAAATGGTGGACCCAACACTGGACCACGTATTTTTCCATGCCTGGGGGAATGAGCGGCTGATCCCATTTCTTACCTATGAACCGATCTAAATCTTCCGCGCCGTTCCAGCGGGAGATCATCACATACTCATCCGGTGCCCACTGCGTTGGCTTGCCGATGTTCACCGAGACCAGCCCATCGTGCGCTTCGACAAGCGGAATGGAGATTTCCTGAAAATCCTTCTCAAAGGACGCCCTCATTTCAGGCCTGATCTGAACGCGAAATATTCTGGTGATCACTTTATTCTCTCAAAGGTTAGGCACGCTTTCCCACCACTTACTTAACTCGCTTGAAGTAAAGCGGGAAGAAGGGAAGAAGGGTCACCCAGAGTTTGTCTCGCTCTGGGGTGAGGTACAGCCCAATGAAAGCGGCGCGCCACGAAAACTCAATGCGTTCAAATCTCATGTCGATTCCCTATAGAGGTTGCCCGCTCCTCGCGAGCAGTCGATTCTTGGATCGATACAATCGGGTCCATTGTAGCCTTACAGAAACTGCATCCACGTCCTAAATACTCCCGGCTAGACCCGATTCACCAAGTCGTTCTCGGACGATGTCCTTTCCATTGTACGAATACGTTTTTAATACACTAGATGCATCTTTTGCCTTCATGTCCATCGGTGTGAAGACGCCGAACGACCATCAACGGGTATCTTCTTAAGTGATGACAACTCAACGTTCTCCAGGCAGCGCACATTTATTACGGCTGTCGGTATGCCGGCGCGGTTGCCTAAACTGAACGGAGAACACCCGCACTGTGGACAAAAGTGATGCTTGATAACGTGCTTGTTGAACGTGTACGTGGCCAAGGCCTCTTCCGAACAGAGCAAATTCAAATTCTGACGTGCTACGAACCACAGCAAGTAGCCCTTCCGACTGCAATGCGAACAGTTGCACTCCAACACCTGCTCCAGGTTTCCCTCAACTTCGAAAGATATTCGCCCACAATGACAGCTTCCTTTGTAATTCATTTTCTCTGATCCTCAAATAATCATTTTGAGAAACCTAAGTCGTGCGCAACACAAGCAAAGTGCGTCTGCTGCAACCAGCCGTTAAGCATCATTCTGCCCTTGACGCCGAAGTACGACATGGGTGGCTTTCTCCGACGCAACGAACTGAACGCATTCGTATCCCAACGCGCGCACGTCAGTACCCTCGAACAGCCGCTCTCCTCTGCCCAGCAAGACCGGCGAAATAGCGATGTGCAGCTCATCGATGAGGCCTGCACGAAGATATTGCTGGATAGTGTTGGATCCGCCGCCAATGCGCACATCCATTCCGTCAGCCGCATCGCGCGCCCGCTCAAGCGCTTCGTGAATACCGCCCGTGACGAAGTGGAATGTCGTTCCACCTTCCATCTGGATGGGTGGGCGTGCGTGATGAGTCAAGATGAAAGTGGGAACGTGATAGGGCGGGTTGTCTCCCCACCAACCTTTCCAGCTCATGTCGGGCCAGGAACCGCGAATCGGTCCAAACATGTTTCTTCCGAGAATCCAGGCACCGACATTCTTGAAGCCCCGCGCAGCGAAGTTGTCATCGACCCCCGTTGTGCCGGCGTCGACGCCAAATAGGGTTCGTTGGAACGTGCGTGTCGGAATTAACCACTGATGCAAATCAGCCCCGCCCACACCGAGCGGATTACTAATGTCCTGATTCGGACCCGCTCCGTATCCATCAAGCGAGATGGTAAACCCCTCAACTCGAACGCGTGTCATTTTCATACCTTCCTGTCGATTGATGTCTAACGTTCAGCCCAAGTTGCGCAGCTTTGCCGCGTCATTCTTGAGGCCGCTGTTAGCCAGCAATGATGCGCACCACTTCGTCATCGGAAACTCCCATTGCTCGAGCCACGGCAAATGCCCTGGGAACAATGCGATAGGGAGAATCTACGTCAAAAGGGGCCGACGCTCCACTGAGATTGTAGAGACTCTTCGCGCAAGATTCTTCAAAGGAGTACTGCGCTTGAAGAAGCACGTCATTTGCTTTTAAGGCTTTCAAATTCTTATCGCGGATTCTTTGGAATAGCTTGTGCGCAGATTGCCAACATGACTTGTCCAAAGATACTCGTAGTATTTCATCCAAGGTTGTCCGCTCCTTTGAATGAAGCGCGAAGAGTTCGCAAAGACCCCGGATCGCGAGAATGATGTTACTTTGATCAGCCATTATCTTCGGCTAACGACGACGTCAAACCCCACCGTGTTTGTTGGGCTTCCCACAGGAAATTCTATTGATTCACGTAGCTCGTGTTAAGGAATGGCGATTAGGCCACAACCAAAAGTAAAATCCCATCGATCCAAAAAGCCAGTATGCCCCCTCAAGCAAAGAGCTATCCGGGTTCTCTGGGGTGTTTATCCGCGGATCTGATCTCAAGTAATACACGATAGCTTTCCCGCCAATCGGCTCGTAGTGTGTCTTGCCGTGACCCGAATATTTCTCAGAGCCGATTTGAAATGTATAGCTCAGAAGATGGCTGTTCCCGCCTCTATTTAGAGGCCCGCCTCCAAGCCCAACTTTCCGCGAATCTGGCAATAACACGGCCTCTACACTTTCATACGAGGAGCGGATTCGGATGGACTGAGCGACGCGATATAGTCCAAGAAAAAACATAGCGACGGCCATCGCTACTGCGGCTTTGAGCACTGTTGGATGTGGTCGTCCCATACTTCGCCTTGGTTATTCAGCCAACGTACACGCGCGACGTATCTTCGCGATAACCCACCGCAATACATTGTGGAGCGCTTCTATAGGGTTGATACATCCGGTTCAACCCGCGAGTTACCCATTATCATCCCAACGTGGATTAACTGGAGCGCGGTCTGTCCACGCGATCGGCTACGACGCCTTGTTGGGCACCGGCTTGCTCGAGAACCTCCGTTATGAATGGCGACCAGCCAGGATGTTCGGCTGGTTGCCAGATGCTGTGAATGAAATCCATGGCTTGGTCGGCACTCCAAAGACCGCGACGAGCAGAATAGAGAGCGTAAAACGCGCTGACCCGGTAATTCGCAGCGCAATGCACGTGGACTTTTCTCTCCTGAACTCGATCCAGTGCTTCCAGAAACTTCGAGAAGTCGGCTGCCGTAGGCTGTTTAAAATCGACAGGGATATAGATGTACTCGATCCCTTGTGATTCCACCATGTCCCGTTCATTCTGAATAGCGTATTCACTTGTGTCCGGAAGAAGATTAATGACAACTTCATAACCCTGATGAGAAAGCGCCTTTAGCCCCTGTGGACGCACAATCCCGGATGTCGTCAGCTTCTCGCCAATTCTCCGGAAGTTGTAACTCGTATCAATGTGCATGTTAACTTCTCTACCTTAACTTATCCCCAACGTTAACAATGAGCCCGAACGCTCAGCCTAGGTGCGCGACTTCGCCGCGTCACTCTTGAGAGTATTTTTAGACTCTCGCCAGCCGCATTCAGGGCATAGTTTCGCCACCGGTGTACGCAAAGGCTTCGAGCATTGTGGGCAAGGCTTGCCATACAAACTGATTTGATGGTGCCACAATGCATTGATATTCGTTTCTTTAAATCCGGTGAGTTTGAAGTAAAAATCAAGAGCGGGACTTTCATCCACAGCCGCTCGTGCCTCCGAAATGTCGGAGCCATGAAGCTCGCGATGAGACTTGATGTTTTGCATGTGCTGCATAAGCAACGGGTGCAACTCTTTCCATTCCGCTTCGTCAAGCATCGGAATTTCCCACTGACATCGCCAACACCACATTGTCTTCATGAAGAATCTACCGCTCAGCGACGACGCGCGGCGCTGTTGAGAACTCAGAGGCTATTGTAGATACCGACCAATGTCATTGGTTTCAGGAATGTGATTCGATCGAAGTTCGGCACGCGCGCGCGCCGAGCGCAATACCGCGAACACGAGCATTGCCCCAAGAATCGGGACGCACCAAACAACGCATGATTGTGCAATCTTTTGTTGGCGGGTGTAGTTGATCGAGCGTGCAACGAATAGCGTCGCAGCTACATTGGCCACGAGAAGAACGACTAGCGATAGGGCGATAGTGATAGTGATAAACATGCGGAACTCTAACGCTCAGTCTAGGGCATCGGGTTCAACGAAGGGTTAAGTCGTCGGCGATTTACCATGACGCTCCTGCCAAAGCGCGAGCAGTTCGAGCGGATCATCGGGCGCCGTCCCGTACTTCTTGGCGCCTGCAGGAAACACAAACCATGGCAAGGCACTGCGTGTATACAGATGCGCTATCGGCTCGAACGACTTGGATTCGATAAGCGTACTTGGCCGTAAGATTGCCAGACTCGGATGCTCAGGAGGTTCGGCCCAAAGATCCGTGCTGCATGTGGCGCATACCCGCCGAACTTTTAAGCGACCGGAAGCGTGTTTGAACGAGTGTAGTTCAGTAAGACCGCGCAAGACTTCCAAAGCAGCGCGCTTAACCCACATAGAAAGCCGGAGAGCTCCACCGGAGCGGTGCTGACATTCGGTACAGTGGCAGGCGTATAGCGTGAGCGGTTGATCGCGAAACTCGAACTGAACCGCGCCGCATTGGCATGAGCCTTGATAGGGTGATGACGACATGACGCTCCTTGAATCGGCGACCTAACGCTCCGCGTAGACCACTGCGAAGGAGCGTAACCCCGAAGCAGTCAGATGCGCAACGCACACAGGAGCAACACTCGCGCATAGACGCGCACCTTGGGTGCGCCGATGATCCTGCGTTTATGTCCGAACGTAAGCCAGCGATTTTCATCGCTTACAGTCACCGGCATTCTCGGCAAGGAAGTTGGTTCGCAAAAACTCCTCCACTAGGCTCATGTGCTTCAGGGGAGCCGCATGATTTCCTTTGATCGCGACGTGCTCATTGTGGAACCGAAAGCTGTGCTTTCTCAGACGGTGGATGATCGCCTCGGACATTTCTGCAGATGGCCAGAACTCGTCTCGAGTGGCCGATAGCAGAAAGATCGGGCCGTTGATCTTCTCGACCGGAATCGCCGCCTTCGCAACTGCTTCCTCGTCTTTCAGCATGTCGTCCCATGCCGCTCGCTTATCGCCTTTAATCAGATCCGGCACTGCGCTCCATGGCACCGGCACGAAGGGTAACTGCTCGCCGTTGCTGGTAAAGGACGAAGTATTCAGGGCAATCGTGTGTCCCGCGAAGACCGCGTTCCCTGGCACGATGCCGACGACGGATTTAATGTCAGGGTATCGACTGGCCATGACTAAAGCCAATTCTGCACCTTTGGATCCGCCAATTAGGGCGATGCATTTGCGATTGATTTTATGATCTTTGGCGGCTTCGATGATCGCCGCGTACACACCCTCGAGTGATATCCGGTCCATTGCCTGCGGTATGCCTGCCTCACCGAAATAGGCAACCGCCAAGAACGCATAACCTTGGGCGAGAAAGCGATCACGCTGTGGCTTCCAATGGTTACTTACCCATGCGTTACCTCCCTCGGAGCCGCCAAAGCCCACAATTAGCGGCTGGTTCTCTCCTTCGCCGACGTAAAGGCGCGTGTTCACTTGGCCGTGATTCTGAGGAAGCGTCTCGGTATCAAAAGTAACGACCAGATACCAGTAGTAAATGAACGCCAGACAGATAGCCGCGAAAAATACGATTGCGGTCCACTTTAAGGCTTTCGTCGCGATGCCCATGACCTCTCCTGCGCAGTCTTGCGTAGTTATTGGTACCTGGGAGTTTTGACGCGCGTTGCCCGCCCAAAGGTTGCTAAGCGTCTCGACTACTTAAGCCCAACGCTCGGCTTGAGGTGCGCGTTGTCTTCAACGCGTCGCTCTCGAAGTGTTAGACCTAGGTAAGCGCTGATCAAGTCCGCTTCCGCAATACCTTGATCAGCTAACTTGCTGTTTGAACCTGGATCCCGTTCTGCAACGGGACACGGTAAGGACTTAATCAGTCCTTACCTAGCTTCATTGTACAGGCGCAAGCGCTTCATACACTTTCGTCCGCCTTTTCTTGAAATGGAAACTTCCCTCTGATCGTATCAACTGCTCAGCGACGCCAAGGCCAGCCGTCGAGAGCACGAACTCCGTGGGGCAGGGACCGTTGCAAGCGTACTCATAATGGAGGCGAACCACACCAAAGACCCAACGAGGTATTCCTTTATATCCGTAATGCGCAAAAATGCTGTCCGACGTGATTCGTTTACCTTCATCCTTTGCCGACAACGCTACCTCCATATCGGGCGCGGAGAAGAGGCGGATTCTTCCATAAGTCCGGTTCCCCCTCTCGTCTCGAGCTTCTTTATCCGCAGAATCGAATAAAGGTGAGATCTTCACGAGCTGCGGACAAAGCAAACTTTCTTGCGTCGTCAGACAAGGGCGCAACGCGAACGAAAAGACCGTTTCACGCAGAAGTCGCAGATCGACTTCCAACACTACGGCGTCCTGAGGACCATCGCCTACGGGAATGGGAATGGCGGGAATACCGAGCACTCCTACGGAACCAAACCTAGAGTCCGGCGCGAACATAATACTTAATTGCGCTTCCTTGTTGCTGAAGGAAACGTACTCCTTCCCCGTTTCCTTCGACATATACACGTCTGAAATCTCAAAGGTCGAGCATCCATATGCGGACATCACCAGGCATGCAACAACCAACCGCTTATGACTCGACAGACACCTCCACGTGCTACGCATCTGAGATCTAGCGCCGCGCTTATGATGCGAGCAAAGTGCCTCGCGCTTTGCGAGTCGTGCAGCCAATGGCCGCGAACATGAAGCGCTTGTTATGCATTCTATAATTCTGAGTTAGCTCGCCCAAATTCTGCCGCGTAGTCTTGATTCGCGAACCTGAATCTAGCGATGGACTTCTTGGCCTTGACTATCTTCACTGGGTTACGGACCTTTAGATATATAACCCACACCAAAAACAATACATACGCCGCCACCAAGATTTGCCCATCATATTTGCCATTAGCGACGGTGCCGAACAACAGCGGAATGGATAACAGGAAAGGAAATGTGAGCACCATAACAAAGCCGGTTGGCCAGGCTTGGTTTGTAACGAACCCGTAGAATTTGGCAGGCCACTTGTGTCTATCACACACGGGATATTCTACTGTATGGGTTGTTTCTCTAATCGCGATCAAAAAGAATCCGTCTATTACACGGAAATGCGTCTTGGCATCAGTTGATGCACCTTCATTGCAGTACGCACATTTGGGTGGCCACTTAATGCCTTTCTCTAAATTGATCTCAACAACGTCCACGCTCGTCATCCTCGATGATTACTTGAAACAGTTTCGATGATTGATGCACAAGGTTACTGCTAAAGCGCGTGGCTTTCGCCTCGTCGCTCTTTGATCAGTTGTTTAGGTCTCTTCTTAAGACTAATTGATTTAACTATCTCCTGAAACTTTTTAATTGTCAGCTTCTGAGCAATGTCCTCAACGCCGTTCGCGCCGACCTTCGCGTCCAGCTTGTCATCATCTATCTCGATACCTAATTCATCCTCGACGGCCATCACTATCTCAACTAAGTCCAGGGCGTCCCCCGGAATTATTTGCTTAGAAAAAGGTAATTCAACCTTTAGCTGCTCTGGCTTCAGTTTCATTATTTCAGCCGTATTTTTGAGCACGATCGCGTCAGTATCAATATGTACTGTCTGAGAGATTGCGCTTGTAAAGACGGATAGTCCTAAAACGAGAAAGATACGTATCATCGTGTACTCCAGAGGATCAACGCCGGCGATCAACCGCATGCGCTTTCGCACATCGGCTGGATAGCCTTGTTCGGCGTCTCGACTGTTCGAAAGGCACTGCGAATTGACGTGCTCCAGGGAGCATACGAGAAACCTTTGGAAGAAGGGTGCGGAATGGCGACGACTTCAACACCAAATGGAATCGGTGGCAACCAACGTGCAAGCTCGTTCCCCAAGACAAGCAGAATGTGCGGCCGTAGCTCCGAGAGTACTTCAAGAAACGGCTCCCGACTTGCATTCCAAAGTTGCTCGGAAGGGCGATATCGCGGCGCGCGTAACCACCACTGGACATAGTTATAGAAAGCAACACGTTTCCAAAAGTCGCTGCGCGCTTCGGGCGATAGCCATTGCCCGGCTTGAATGCCGAGTACAAGCTTCGCGATCTTCGTAAAGAATCTGTTGCGTTCATCAATAGCGAGCTGCTGCACAATTTCTTGAGTTGATGTGATACACGCGGGTGTTGGTGCTCCGGTTGGGCAAAATTGATCGTACGCAGTTCCTGGGTACTGAGACTCCCCTAGTACAAGCAGTTTGATTCCACCTAGGCCCACATCTTTATACTGAGGGCCAATCCAAGGATCAAACGCACGCATATTTTGACGCCGAGCGGTTGACATGAGCGGCAGACGACAGCAAGCAACACTTGCTGTTGGCTGTCCGCTCGATGGATGGGTTGGGCGTCATCTGCGGGACTACTGCTACTTGTTCTGGGATGCCGACTCGTCCCGCTCTTGGGGCGGCTTCCGTTGTTCCGAACTGCCGACGATGGCCATGTGCCGCCTTAGCAGAACCTGTCCGACGGCGGCAAGATAGGATCGTGCATCCACGCCATCTTTCTCCAAGAACTCATAGCCCGTCCGTTCAAGCTCGGCGGCAGCGATTCGATTTGCCTGCCACTTGCGCTGGAAGTCGCCGCTAGTGGAGATAGTGATCAACAGCGCAGCGGTGACGGCGAATAGGGCCGCCAAGTCCTTCTTCGCGCCCTCGTTTTTGACGATGGTTTCAAGCTTCAGGATGAGCGCCGCCAGGGCACTGAGCACTGCCGCTGTAAATGTGAAACCCCAATACACACCACTCCATCTTGAAGCGTTCGCTCGCGTTTCGAGGTAATTGTCCAAAATCGCACGAGCCACGAGCGCCTGTTCGGAGTTCTTGCGTTCGAAAAGCGGGCTCAGTGCGGCGCCAAGCGCTTCACCTCGAGACCAGGTGCCTCGGTCTTGGAGGAAACACCAAACACCCGCGCTCGCGATAGCAAGTAAAAGGATCCAAACCAGCACTCGGACCGTTGTCGAAGAACCTGCTCTCTCAATCATTGCTTACTCCGTGACGCCCAACGCTGCCATTCAGCGGGAGCGGCGTCTTTCGTCGCGATCCGCTGGAATGGCTTGTTGGGCCGATTGTGTTGCGTTGAGCTACCTACGTTTCTAACCTTTCTCGTTTGGTTCGAGCGTACCCGTAGCAAGGTAAGCCAACTCGGCTTCCGTAAATTGAACCTGTGACAACACCCACTTAGCTCGATGAACTAAATCGGCTGGCACCGACAAGTGCACGCTCTTAATCAGACCGGGAATCGGTTGATCCACAATAAGCTCGACTGGCACCCCTTCGCTTCGCAGCAGCCCAGCCGTCACTTCCGCCGATGCAGCATCAGAGTACACAGCGAACTCTTGCCAATTATTACTCATGACTTTACGACGTAAATGCCGACCGCCGCGAATAAGCCGCGAGCAAAGCGTGCAGCGATTTTCGAGTCAGAGCACACGAAATGTGTGGTTTGATTCGCTTGTTCGGCATTTCACTGTTCCCGCATTGAAACTTGCTACGACGGGTGCTTCTTAATTTGCTCAATAGTTGGAAACTCATAGTCAACCATTCCGAGATCCTGAAGCGGAATGTACTCGCGCTTGGCCGAATCAACCAGCCGATTGTGAACAATTTGGAATACCGCTAGGCGGTGTTTCGCGGCTTCTTCGTTCTTGCTGAGCCAAAAACGAATATTGTCCTCCGTCTCTTGTTTAAGAACTCGTGCGAAGTCGCTGAGCACCCGCCGATAGAGTTCATCCTGATCATTTTTCCCCATGTGTCACCTCAACGGATACTTATTGCTGAAGCCGAACGTTTCGCATGACACGCCGTGCAAAAGCGAAGCTTTTGTGCGGTCGAGCACGCGGAGCGTGCGGCTTTGATCCGCTGGTTAGCTCTCTGGTTTGCAGACAATGAAATCATAGTTAAACACTTTGTTTCTTTTGAGCGCCGAACGATCAAACGTTGTAAAGATGTCGAGTTTGGTTGCGGAAGGCTTAGAGCAACGGAGTTTACTGTCTGCTCGGATATGCAGCGAGTCATGTACCGTGGGCACTAAGATTTGATACGAGCCGTCCTGCTTGCTTTGAACGTTACCATGACTTCCAACAGCTGGCATGCCGCTAATTGTTAGTTGGAATTTTAGGTCAGTGTAGCTAACAGCAATACCTGCTGCCGGTGCGCGGTCCGGAAAGCGAACCACACCAGATACGGTGATGCCGCGATTGGAAGGCGTGCTACAACCTACGAGCATGAGAGCAGCAGCAAAGACGGTGGGAACGCGAAATGCCATTATCTTAAAGCTAACGCTGTGCGTAACACGCGAGTGAAATGCGCAGCATTTTTCGAGTCGAGGGCGCGCGTGCGCGATGTTGACGCACTTGTTGGGCTATTGCTGGTGAGCTGCCCATCTTTTCATCTCCTCGTCTATGAAGTGATTGACAAGGTCCGCATACATTTTTTCGACGGCGTCTGGGCTCAAACCTTCTTCAGATGCCCACTCCCTGCGCTTTGCCAGCATGGCCTTAAATCTCTCTGGCGCCCGAACGGCGGCGGCGGAAGCCTTGAACTTGGATGCTGCAAGGACATACTGGAACCGCTTGCCAAGTAGTGAGATGACTACCCTATCAAGATGGTCAATTTCCCTCCGAATGTCTTCCATCTCAGAGCATGCCTCTGGTTCCAGCTGGTTTCTTACTTCCACAAAGTGTCCTTATATTGAAGCCCAACGCTGTGCGCAACACACGAGCAAAGCACGTAGCGGTTTTCGAATCGAGCACGTAGAACGTGCGGGCTTGATTCTCTGGTTATACATCATGGCTCAATTTCGAGTGCAACAGTACGCGACGACAGTCTGCAACCAAGCATGTTGCCACCACCAAGCCTGAGATTAACTTTACTCCTGCTGTGAAGATCATACTCATATCGAATGTTGTTGATGTTCGTAACACCGGATTTCCGCAAAGTCCAGGTGGAACAGTAGCCGGAATAATTTTCCGGACAGCCGATGTATCTCTTGTCGAGGCCACCAAAAGGAAATCGCCAAACATCAGCGTCGCTATTCAATGTTCTAGTTATTCGAGTGGGCTCGACTGCATAGTTAAGGATGACTTTGTATACGCAAAATGCATTATCAAAGGAGGATAAATCTTTGTCTGTAACCAAAAGGATTTGAACTGCGTCGTCGGATTCGGTGAGTACGGCTGCGTGCTCAATCTTGACTGAAGCGCAACCGACCAGTACCGCGGTCACAATTGCGAGTCCGATCGCTTTCATAGGTACTCGTGATGCATAACAACGTGCGCAACAGACGAGCGAACTGCGAAGCGGTTTGCAAGTCGGCGCGCAACGCGCGCGGTATTGAGCTGCTTGTTAGCGCTCATTTTAACGACGCGTCATACTGCGCCACATGTTGAGGAAATAGCTGCTCATAATCCGGATGTGAGATACCGAACACGTTGACCTCAACTTCGCCGTTGCCTTCGAGAATGCCCACACCCGCGCACTGAACTATTTGACCGGATGGCGTTGTCACGGACAAGCGCAAATTAGATTGTTCCTGATGATTCGATTTGCACGCGGCCTGGATGGTGGCATAGCCGGCAGCAGGCATGAAGCGTCCGAATGCGACACCCATCGGAGGATCTCCATACTCAAGACTGGAGGTGCCTACCAATGTTGCGCCAGAGTAAATTCTGAAGTTGGACATGATTGACGCTAACGCCTGCATTAACCGACGTGCAAAAGCAATGCAGAGCATTGCTTTTGCACGTCAAGGTTGAATGCATTGTTAGAACTCATGTGATTGCGGGTGCAAAGATCGAAAATACTATTAAGACGAAAATTAAGATCAAAGCGACGCTTGATGAAACTCTGGATAAGAGCAACAGTCTCGGTGCGGAACGTCCAAAAGCTGAGAGATCCGGTGTATTGATCCATGGCACTAGGAAGCGGTATTTGAGTTGGGTATAACCGATGGTCGGAGTGAAGAACCATGGAATCGAAGTTCCGAACAGAGATTCAAACTCGGGTGCGGTTTGTGGAATGGTACGCGCAAGCAGCTGTACGACAACCACATGAAATGCGAGTCCTATGAGGGCCAAAATATGGAATAGGGATGACATGTTTCCTGGGCCTTAACGTGCCGTTAAACCGGAGCGCGTTTACGCGCGATCGGTTTGAACGGATGGTTCGGCGGTTTTAGCGCTGACATTACTCTGTTGCATTTCTGGAGTGTCCTTGCATATAGCGCAGTGCTGCCCGCGGCGTGACTGGAATAATCGAGCGGCCGTGAACACGCATGCCGTGATCAATCCCCAGACCGCACCTTGTGTCAAGGAGTACAGAATATCTCTGCCCTTCAGCACCTGAGCTGCCGTGATAATCACAAACGCCCCCGTGAGCACTGTGAGAAATCGCTTAATCCAGAATGTCGTGTTCAAATACCTCTCCTGTTGTAGCCGAACGCGATTCATAAGCCGCTGATAAAGCGCGTAGCGGTTTGCCAGTCGGGTTAGCGGAGCGAACGGACTTGATGAATTTGTTAGCTGACATTCTGTTGCTCGAGCGCTTCTGCGAGAAGCGTTGCGACCATCGGTGCCTTTGCATCAGAGTAAACAAGCAACGACTTGGCACCGCACGAGAAGGCTGTGCGTTTGGCGTTGGCATAGCGGTTGCGAGCACCGCTATTTCTCCGCAGATACTCGCGCAAGACGATGTTCGAACGCCAATGACCTCCATTGAAGCGGACAACGTGCAGGTTGACGCTATTTGGGCTTCGCAGGCGGAAGTACAACCGCTCAGGAACGCCTGCTTCACCGAGGGAATCGTAACCCAAGCCAACAATACTCTCGCCGACATCCTTTGGAGGCGGCCAGGTGTCCGATCCTAGCATGATATCCACGGTGGGTTTGGCGATGAGCCCCGGCACAGCAGTGCTTCCGATGTGCTCGAATCTTCCGATTGTAGTGACAAGTGCTGTCGCTATACGATTTCTTTCAGTCTCAAACACGATCGGCCATGATGGATCGTACTCTGCTAGGTGGATTTGCTCGTCGATGGATTGCATGACAGCTAACGCTCGTGTTTAGAGGCGCGTTGTTTCAACGCATTGTCTGGAGCGCTTTGTTGGACGGCAGGTTCCCTGGACGCTTCTTCAAGCGGCATTCCGAGGGAGCGTCTAAGTTGACGAGTCTCGGATGCATCGTTGGATTTGTCCCTATCGCGCTCGACGATCTCTGCCTCGTCTTGCCGAGCGGCATTGTGGGTATACATTTCCTCGATCATTTTCGGACCGAACCGGACGAGCGCCAATAGCCCGACGAACATAACAATGGAACGTATGAGTTTGGCCGAATTATCAAAGATACCCCATTCGAATTTCTCATTTCCAAGTGCAAACAGGAACACGACAAGCCAGATACCTGCTACGCAACGCTTTTGATTGAAGGTGAGGGGCTTCATTAGTTATTTATGCTATGACATTCCTAAACTTCAGCCCAACGTTCGCGTTAACGGTCGCGCAGATTTTTGCGCGTCGCCCGTTGAACGCGTTGTTAGGGCTCATCGAATTTCACTTGATCGCAGTCCAAACTCGGTGTCGAACACTTTCTTGTGTGGAGCAAGCATGTTTCTGGCCTCCATGATGGTCAAGCGCTTGATAAAACCTTGATCTTCTGCAGTGCAAATGAAAAGAAAGTACTCGCCGAATTCGTTCGTGTAAAGGTGGTTAGCCGTCACTACAACAGCATGGCTGCCTCGCACCGTTTCTTCTTCATGCACTAGCCGCGCAGCTGCTGGATGGAACGCAAGAGTCTTGTCGGCGCTATATATAGTTCGAGACAGAAAGGTCGCGTTAATCTTTCGTCGCTGATCATTGATCTGTGAATCACTGACACCTTTTGCCCAGCGCATAAGCATAATCGTAACCCTGGGAATAATCAGGATTGCCGTTATGAGCAGTATCGTTGTCATGAGCCCTAACGCGATTCGTAAACCGTCGGACAAGAAGTGCGAAGCTTTTGTGCGGTCGGGTGAGCGAAGCGAACGAACTTGATGAATTTGTTAGACCTCATGACTGCTGTGCCTCATGCACTCGAATTTCTCGATAATTGAGAAAGCGAACCGATGACGTAGGAATGGATTCTCCGTTGCGAACTCTTGCTTCGTAGCAGGAAAGTTGGCGCAGCATTGAACTAAAGTGACGCACCCAATGAACAATTGTTGGAATGGCTAGACTTACACCAAAAATACCGACGATTGTCGTCAAGGTTGTGTTTTCAGTCTGTTTCCTACTCCCAAAATACATCAGCGCGGAAAACGCTAAGCCAGTAAAAGCGCCGATCGTGGAATGAAACAGGATTGTTCTCATAAAAGCGTGCTTAGTCGCACGACGCACTTCTGCAAGTCCGCCTAGCGTCAGAAAAGTATCGTCTTCCATCTGAGGTCAACTGCTAGGTTAAGTTGCAGGCCCGCCAAAGGCGGGCCCGTCAGCTTGAACCGATGGTTGGGCATTGCTTACCCGGATCACCACCGTACCCGCGATGAAATCATGTAGCGCGCGCCGTTGCCTATTGGTCAACATTACGACGAACTCACTCCACACCCACAACTGTTCAACAAGTGCCACACCGGCATACCAGACGGGAGTCAGTTCTTTAAGGCGTAATCCTCTCTCTCCGAACCCCAGTGATAGATACTCTGCGTCCGTCAGCTGTAGCGTGGCTAATGCGATGCCAGCAGAGGAGAAGCAATAAAGAATAAGGGTTAGTGCGCTGCGGAGAACGGCTTCCTTGTATCCAACCGGTGTACCGTCAGTTTTAACGATTCTCATCTTAAGGAGAAGCTTTCCCGGCGTGCCTCCATATCGTTTTACAAGATAAACGTAGAACCAGACGCTTATTACCAGCCAAGGCCCGTACATATAGAGCTGCGCGAGTCGTGTTTTCTCGCTGAGCCACAGGCCCGTCACCATGACCGGCGATAGTGCGAGAAAATCGATCCAGAATGCGCCAAAGCGTCGCCAGAATCCTGCGTAATCCATCGTTACTCCACTCTTGTTGTCCAACGCTGCCGCTAAGAGGCGCGCAATTTCATTGCGCACCCTTCTTGAGCCGACTGCAAGCGAACCCTCAAAACCAATTCAATCGATCATTCTCTACTTGCGGAAGGAGTCCATATAGGCTTGTTAGCCATCGACAATGCCTTGCTTAACGAGGGGCTTCTTTGCCCAGCCGACGCATAAGTAAATAAAGCCTGCGTGAAGCACCATTACAAGCACAGTTATGAACAGCATCGCACCGCCGAAAGCGGCCGCTGGGTTCTTTTGAGAAAGAGCTGCCCAGCCAAAGAGCAACTGAAGGCCAAGATCGATGGCGACTAACCCGAT
This sequence comes from uncultured Steroidobacteraceae bacterium, assembly GCA_964597495.1. Classification (GTDB taxonomy): domain Bacteria; phylum Pseudomonadota; class Gammaproteobacteria; order Steroidobacterales; family Steroidobacteraceae; genus CAZQYC01. Next base: position 51,457 of record CAZQYC010000005.1, read on the forward strand.
GACGACAGCGGTCTTTTCTGAGTTCGTAAAATAGCGCTTGTTCACCTTTCCGAAGGCGCTGCACACCCACATAATGCAACCGGCCAAGATAGCGATATTCATTCCGCCGCCAATTTTGATTTGGAAGTAGTTGATGATGTAGCCGAGTACGACGACAGCAACAACATAGGCGAGCGCAAATCGCCAAAGAACACCCTTAACTGTCACTATGATTCTCCTTTCTGGGGGCTAACGCCGTGCGTAACACGCGAGCAACGCGCGCAGCGGTTTGCGAGTCGAGCACGCAACGCGTGCGCTGTTGAGCCGCTGGTTGGGCGGCAGGGTCTCAGAATGGCGACACGCTTGCATGGGCAGGGAGCTTAACGCACCGACTTTGATTCTGGAACTGCGAAACGAAACTGACACCGCCAACTGGATTGCGGTTGGTATGCCGCAACCCGACCGACTGGCACGAGCGGGCCGTAACGAGCGCGATGTGTTTCTTTTGAGTGCGAATGGACGCGCCGAGCGATAACGGAATTTGCAGCGATGAACACAGCGACAACGAACTGCACTACCGAGAGAACAACCTTGAACGCCGCGCGCCCGCGAACTTGCCACGAAGTGTTGGCCCACCCAGCTTGCAGATGATGTGCTGAATGCGGCCCTTGGTGCTGGCGACGATGCTTCCACTGCGAACCACATACGTGTGAAGTGACTGATGGAGTTGCAGGCTACGGATTAATTGGCACTGCGCTCAAAGACACACAACAGAATTTGCTTCTGACGCCCAACGCTACAGTTCAGAGGCGCGTTGCTTTGAACGCGTCCTCTGCAACGGTTTGTTGGGCTTTTGCGCTACGAATGTGCCCAGACGGCTAGCACCCAGCACGGCTGGCTCGCTCGCAGAATCGCTGCATAGCGCAGTGGCCAGGTATCTCTAGCGACTCTCATTGCCTCATCAAACTCCGGCCGGAAGCCGCCATGTTCATTGCGGTATTCGTCACGGCTGGCCTCGCCTGCGTGCCACTTTCCATCAAGATCAACCATAGCCAGTGGCCGTTCCGATTCCTGAACTCTGCCTATGTCACAAATGTGCCCCCGCAGAGACCGCCTAGTTCGATCGGGTATCCGCAGCTCTGTTTCTCTATCGCTGAAGGGCTCGCGACCCTCAATGCGAAAGAGATAATCAAACCAGTCCAGACGATCTCCTGTCATTCTATAAGGCTCCAGCTTCTCTGTCTCATACGACCGCATGTCGCCATATGGGACCGTATAGGGAACCAGCACGTAAACAAGATAGCTCGACATAGCTTAAGGAGCCCAACGCCAGCGATGAGCCGCGAACAAAGTGCATCGCACTTTGTGAGTCGGGCGACCACCGGGAGCGGACTCCATCGCTTTGTTAGCCATTCTTCTGCCCGAGCTTGGCAAGCAGCGCTCGATGCAACTCTTCGAATGCCATCGCGCTGGGCATTAGCGATTGAACAATACTCAGCTTCCCGCCCGCATGGTAAATGTTGATGAATCGCTGCTTGTGCACAGTCTGGACATTAATAGATTGAATCGATTCTAGAGGTATCGATGTTCTCTTCTTCGCAAAGCCATGTTTTGGAGCAGCTAACTCGGCTGACGTTAGCTGGATAGACATCGGATTTGTTAGGCCCGAGATAAGGGCTGCTACGGCCACAAGAACGAAGGCCGCCGAAACGGCTCCAACGCACCAGTAGAACGCCGTTGCACCCGCAGGAGAGAATTCCAGGAATAGGTTTCGGATGATTAACCCTCGATCATTGGTCATTGCAGTGTGGGCCATGTAAGCGGCACAGGCTCCGAAAAATGCTATGCCACCGAGCATCACGCCAAAACGCGCCTTGTACGTGTATTCCAATTTATCCACCATCAGGTTCTCCCCTTTGCTTCTTGGCTAACGCCGCGCTTGAGCGGCCGGGAAAAGCGTGCAGCGATTTGACCGGTCCGTCTCGAAGCGCTTGTTAGCCAGCATCCGCGACAGCGATGCGCCTTTCTTGAGGCACAATCGATGCGAGGACTAATGGATAATTTCGGCCTGCGTTTAGAAGCGCTGTGAGATGAGGCATGATGTGAGACTCTTCTGGAAACGGAATCTCAGAATACCAAGCTAGTTCCCCTTTTTTCCAAAGAAACCAGTAATGACGACGAACCTTGCAGTCGGGGCATTGCACTGACAACCATCCAAAAACGACATGCCCCGTAGGTACGGCCGAACCGACTGGCGACAGCGAAGCTACCGTCCACGGGCCTATTGCTGATTTAGGACGGATATATTCCAAGCTCTTTACGGGAATTTGAAGATTACCAGGGTCTGCGCCTTGACCCTCCGCACGTGCATCGAGATCCCATAGGCCGAAGGAATACTGTGGCTCACGTACCAGTACAGATGATGGATTGAGCAACCAAAAGCGAACTTCCTTCGGTGTTGCGAAGGCCAGCGCAATATCTGGCTGATCGAGATATCCCCGAAGCTGCTTATAGGTTGTGTATCCACCCATGAGCAGTAAGGGCAACCCGATGATTGTGACGAGCGACGCCCAAGCACCGAGAATGGTTGCATTGCGAGCAAGGAAAGCGTTCAGCCTGTGCCAATTTCTCGCAAGGAATATGCGAAGCCGCCTTGTTGTCCGGTTCATGTTCTGTTGTTTGTCCGGCTAACGCCATGTTTGAGCTGCGCGTTGCTTTGAACGCGTCGGCTCGAAACATTTATTGGGCCTCTTACTCGGTACGGTCGGGAGACATAGGTTACAGAGTAGTCGGGGGACATAGGTAACAGTTTATCCATACTGGATGCCTCTTAGGAGGTGTCCCATGCCGTGGAGTCAAACCTCGCCTATGCAACAGCGAACTTTGTTCATCGCAGACTTCTGCGTGGCACTCGATCGATAACGGAGCTGTGTTCGGAGTATCGCATCTCGCGTAAGACCGGATACAAATGGATCGATCGATACGTGCGCCGAGGCCCAGCCGGACTGGAGGAAGAGTCGCGACGTCCGCGGCACAGTCCGACACGTACCGCACCGCACATCGTGCATGCGATGCTGGAACTTCGTAAACGCCATCCCACCTGGGGCGGAAAGAAAATTCTGCATGTGCTGCACCGGCGCCATCCGCACTGGAGACTGCCGCACCGCGGGACGACCTACGATATCTTTCATCGTCACGGAATGATTGTTACCAAGCGTAAGCGTCGAAAGATCGGTCATCCCGGCAAGCCGCAGACGCTGATCGTAGCGCCGAACCAAGTCTGGTCCGCGGACTTCAAGGGACAGTTTCGAATGGGCAATGGGGAATACTGCTATCCGTTGACGGTAACGGACAACTTCTCAAGGTTCCTGTTCGATTGTCGAGGACTACGCAGTATCGCGGTGCTGCCCTCAAAAGCGGTCTTTACTCGCATCTTCAAGGAATATGGCCTGCCGCAAAAGATCCGCACTGACAACGGTGTGCCCTTCGCCACCAATTCGCTCGCGCGTCTGTCGTCGCTGTCGGCCTGGTGGATTCGCCTGGGCGTGATGCCGGAGCTCATCGAGCCCGGAAAACCTCAACAGAATGGTCGCCACGAACGCATGCACCGAACGTTAAAGGCCGAGGCCACGCGACCTCCAGCTTCCGGAATGATCGCCCAGCAACGCAAGTTCGATCGCTTTCGACACGAGTTCAATCATGTCCGCCCGCACGAGGCGTTGGAAATGTCCACGCCCGCAATCGTTCATACTCCTTCACTGCGACGCATGCCCGACAAGCTCCCGCCGCTTGAGTATCCGGATCGCTTCGAAGTGCGACTGGTCAGCGACAATGGCGGCATTCGATGGAGCAGTGGCTGGGTCAACGTCTCTGTGACGTGTGCCGGCGAGTATGTTGGGCTTGAAGAAATCGATGACGGGATCTGGAATGTTTACTTCGGCAAGCTCAAACTCGGCCGACTACTGGAGAAACACATGCGTATCGAAGACACTTATGGTCGTTTGATCAGACACGATTAGTGTTACCCATGTCTGACGACTCTTTTGTTACCTATCTCTCCGGCCGCTCATCATGCGGCGCTGTAACTCTGGCTCGCAATCTCTCGGGCGAGATTCTCAACTTCCGGGAAGAGCGTACTGAGGCGTATGCCGACATCGCCGAGGAAGGCTAGCAACCGAGGCTTCGCTGCTGCTGGTATCACGAAGCTCTCGCAGACTCCCAGACTCTTGAGTTCGCCCGCGACGCAGCTGAGCGTGGAGTGAACGGTGAATGCCGCAGACTGGACGTGCATTCGCTGCGATCCAGGCTTGGACAGGAGTGCTGCTATGCGACCGGCTGCAGGAGCAGCGACGGCTTGCGCGTCAAATATTGGCTTGATCTCTGCGGGCACATCGGAAACATAGGTGAAGATTGTTCTTTTTCCAGCCAACTGCTGGTTCAACGAAAATGGGTCGACTAGCCAGAGTTCGCCGTCCATTTCGCGAGATCGAGCGTGAGCGCATGCGAACCAGGTGGCGACTAGTGCTGAAGAAGTCCAGTCGAGAAGCCGAGTTGGGAGACCCGCGTGTTGCTCGTAGAAACGGCATAGATACTCTTCCTGAGGAGGAGGTGCCGACTTGTCGAGAAACTGGGCCTGCATCATGAAACGGCCATGAAACTCCTCTTCGTAGACCGATTTCCCGTCTCGGAAGATGCCTGGAACAAGCTGCCATGACGAATCACCGTGACCGCGCCACCAGCAACCTGGGCCGTACCGGTCTCGCGCCGACTCGATGCACAAAACCAGTTGAGTGGGGGAGCTGATCTGCATAGTGCGTAGGTGATGCGGCCTAACGCCGCCGCTAAAGCGCCGCGCGGTCGTTCTTTGAGGTTTGTTAGCCATACATTCGTTGGGAATTAGGGTTCGGTCGGACAATATCGCGCATTAATAAATTTTTGATCGCGATCACCGTCGTGTGCAGGATCTGTTGTCCTCCGAAATATTCTAACGTTACTTCCTAACGCTGCTAGTCGCTTACTTGGCAGAGCACTTGATACCTCAATGAAACCAGGGCTAAAGACGGAAGTGTCTGCTTGAATGTCTTCGACACCCCTCGTTCGACGGGATTTCGGAACTGTCCATTCCTCTGTTGCATACGTTCCATCTGGTCCGGATCGGACGAACGATTTTTTTAGACATACGGAACGTCCATGTACTAGGTTGCTCTGATATCCAGACCACAGTATCAGCACTTCAACGCCCGGTAATGGCACGAGATTCCATTGTTCCTTCGGAGCTTCGAAGTTCGTTACCTCCAACAGTAGTCCAGATTCGCGCTTCCCGTGATAGTTACATGCTGTCACAGAAAACATAGCCAGCAACATCAAGATGTATTGTCTTTGTCTAACCATATCTGACCAACAAGAACTGGGGGAAATAATTGTCGGGATAAAAAGCGACATGCGGTGCGGCTGCATATGATTTATTCGTTCCATCTTATAGGCTTACCCACGTTCGTAAAGCGGAGTTAGCTCTGTGATATACGACTTTTGACGCTGTACGCGGGAAGGCTAGCCAAGCACCGTGACTGCGTCAACTCTGCACGTAATACAAAAAGCCGTTGGCAAGTTAATAGTGGAACGCGAACGGTCCTACTAGGATTCACTTTCTCGGCTTGGCGCGCGCCGTTGCCTCAGCTTGTAGCGGATCGTCGGGCCAGTAGTGTTTGGGATAGCGTCCTTTCAAATCCTTTTTCACGTCGTGATAACCCCGTGCCCAGAAGCTCGCGAGGTCTTGCGTGGTTTGCACGGGTCGTCGTGCCGGCGACAGCAATTGCATCAGCACACTCACTCGTCCGCCGCCGATGCGCGGGGTTTCGGTTAAGCCGAACACTTCTTGCAAGCGCACCGACAGAGTCGGGGGATCGCCCGAGTAGTCGATGGGAATGTGCGATCCGCTTGGAACGAGCAAGTGGGTCGGTGCGAGTTCGTCGAGTCGTGTCTGTTGATTCCAATTCAAAAGTGCGAGCAGCGTTGCATGCACGTCGATGCGTGCAAGATGATCGCGGCGCGTGATGCCGTTGAGCCAAGGACCGAGCCACGCTTCCAAATTCTTCAATAAACTTTCGTTGTTTACAGCCGGCCACGGTTCTTGCGCGTTGCTATCGACTCGGCGCAGCAACTCAATGCGCGCTTGCAGAGTGCGTGCTTCAGTCGTCCAAGGCAGCACATCGATTCCAAGCAATCGAAGGCCGGTGAGCATGGCCACAGCAAGCGCATCGGGGTCGGGCTTTTCGATGCGTCGACTGGACAGCACCAGCGCACCGAGCGTCCGCTCGGTACGAGCGATCACTGCTTGTTCACGCTCGTCCCATTCGATGCGCGATTCGTTTTTAATCGACTGTGCGAAATGAGATTCGAGTGTCTCGCGTCCGAGAGGCGCCGCTAAGCGAATGCGCGCTTCGCGGTCACTGTCGTCGAGTTCGGCGACCACGAGAAACTCGGCTTTGGCGAGATTTTGCGGATCGACCAATACGGCGCCACGTCCGCCCGACAACAGGTAGCGGCGTCCTAATTCTCGTGCTTGCGCGATTCGATCCGGAAAAGCCCACGCCAGCAGAATGCCGATGTCGTCGTCGCTTGCGACCGAACGCTCTTTCGATTCAAGCCGTTGCTCGAACAGTTCGGCACTCTTTACTATGCGTTGCTTCGCGCCGCGATCGATCTCGGCGCCGGCAACGCTTTCGCCGCGAAGTGCATCGATACGCAAGCGAATATCCACATCGCGAGGTTGACCTGGGCGATAACGAATCGGATCGCGTTCGCTTAACAGCGCAGCGAGCAATGCAGCCGAACGGGTTCGAGAAAGTGAACGAGCGCGCAACAACATATGCGCAAGTCGCGGATGAGCTCCCAACTCCGACATGGCGCGACCGTGTTCCGTAATCCGTCCGTTGGCATCCAGTGCTTCGAGCGAAGTCAGTAAATCCCGTGCCTGCGCCATCGTTGCAGCAGGTGGCGCGTCGAGCCAATGCAAAGTGTCCGCATCAAGATTGCCCCACGTGGCTAATTCAAGTGCCAGCGGAGCAAGATCGGCTTCGATCATTTCCGCCGGAGTTTGTGCGGCAAGTGCTGCCTGTTCGCTTTCCGACCACAATCGATAACACACACCAGCCTCGACGCGCCCCGCGCGGCCGCGCCGTTGGTCGGCCGATGCGCGCGAAATCTTCACAGTATCGAGCCGGCTCATTCCCGTGACCGGATCGAATCGCGAGCGGCGCGCAAGTCCCGAGTCGATCACGATGCGCACGCCTTCGATCGTCAAACTCGTTTCGGCGATGTTGGTCGTGAGCACGATCTTGCGGCGACCCGCTTCGCTCGGTTTGATGGCGGCATCTTGTTCCGCGGGCGGCAATTCGCCGTAAAGCGGTCGAACAAAAGTCGTCTTCGGAAGCTGGCCCTCCTCCAGCATGCGCTGCACGCGATGAATCTCGCCTTGTCCCGGTAGAAACACCAACATGTCGCCGGTTTGCTCGGCGTGCGCACGAAGAACCGCGGCAACAACGTTTCTAACAACGTCGTCTTGCCCAGGCCCCGCGCCTCGGGCCCCACGCCCTTGGTAAACCGTCTCCACCGGATACGCTCGCCCCTCCGACGTCACGATAGGCGCATTGCCTAGCAAACGCGCAATCGCTGCGCCATCGAGCGTCGCGGACATCACCAGTATTTTTAGATCGTCACGCAATTGCTGTTGAACGTCGAGACACAGCGCCAGCCCCAAATCGCCCTGCAAGTTGCGTTCGTGAAATTCGTCGAAGATCACAAGAGCGACACCTTCGAGCGCGGCATCACGCTGCAATTGCCGCGTGAGGATGCCTTCCGTCACTACTTCGATCCGAGTTGAGCGGCTCACCTTGCTGTCGAGCCGCGTGCGATAGCCGATCGTTTGGCCGACGGGTTCGCGGAGCTGCGAGGCCATTCGCATTGCAACCGTTCGAGCGGCAAGCCGCCTCGGTTCGAGCATGACGATTCGGTTTGTCTTTAGCCAGAGCTCATCAAGCAGGGCGAGCGGAACGCCGGTGGATTTGCCCGCACCCGGCGGCGCTTGTAGCACCACGCTGCGATGACTCGCGAGCGCCGCTTTGAGTCCCGGCAGAGCCTCTACTATCGGCAACGCATTCAAGTGGAAACTCAAGCGCGAGACGGTTCGAGCACGGCGGCTCGCAAACGATCAACGTCTTTTTTCCCTAGCAATTTGCTCTGTCCGGGCTTTAAATCGCCCACGCGCAGCGGGCCGATGGCGATACGTTCGAGTTCGCGGACTTTGAGCCCGACGCGCGCGAGCATGCGGCGAATTTCCCGGTTCTGTCCTTCGCGAAGCGTCACGCTCATCACCGTGCGGTCGCCGCGGCTGCGATCGACGAAGCGCTTGATGATCCGCACGGATTCCATCGACGCTTTCTTCGCCGCCTTGCTGCCTGTCGAGTCCGGCGTGATCAGATACATGCCGCGGCGCAGCTTCTGCAATTGTTCTTCGCTCGCAAGACCCGTAGTCGTCACTCGATATTCTTTTGCAATGCCGATCCGCGGATGCGTGAGTTGATACGCAAGGTCGCCGTCGTTCGTGATCAATAGCAATCCGGTGGAATCGCCATCGAGCCGTCCAACCGGGAACAGCCGCTCTTCATTCTTAAGCGCGGGCGGCAAAAGCGACATAACGTTGCGACGGCCCAATTCATCGCGGGTGGTGGAAATGATTCCCTTGGGCTTATTCACCAAGACATAGATGAGTTTCCGCGTCTCGACGGCGACGGTGGCGGGTTGGCTCGCACTGATGTCGACCGGCAAGCCATCGAAGGTCACCACGTCTTTCGACGGATCGACGAAGCAAGGCAGTGCCGTCACCTCGCGGCCATTCACGTGGATTCGGCCGTCCAGAATGAGTTGCTCGCAGTCGCGGCGCGCGGCGATGCCGGCATCGGCCAAGCATTTTTGGAGACGAACGGTATGAACGGGACGCGTCGCGTCGCGGGATCGAGAAGGGGTCATGCGGCTATGGTACGTGATCCGATAGCACTCTTCTCTTTCCCTTCATCCCGCCTGCCCTCACCCGCGCTGCGCGCGACCGTCGAAGGCGACTCCTGTCCGACCCCGGCCAATGCTGTCCCTGCATTGGCGCTCGCTCGGTCCAACGACACATTGAGTGTCGTTGGAAAGTCATCCTCGACTCGCCCCGCAACCGGGAGAGGTGTTCCTAACTGCCTTTTCTAACTAGAGGAGCGGCCCTTCGTTACTCCCTCTCCCGGTTGCGGGAGAGGGTTGGGGTGAGGGCTCTGACTCCGAGCGAATATTGACGCCTTATTGCGGAAACGGCGGCCAATACTTGGGATTGCCGTTCTCGTCGACCACCAGGCTTCTCGTGCCGGGCGGCAAGATCTGCAAGGTCTTCAAGAACTCGATGATGGCGCCTTGATCGTACGAGCTCAACAATTGAAACGCCTGTCTCGATGCCAGCGCTTCGCCCGAGTGCGCGAGAATGGCTTGACGCAGAGTCGCAAATTTTCCGTGATGGAAGAACGGCATTTCACTGGCGTCACCCCACAACTTGCGTGTCAGGAAGCGGCTATTGCCGGCGAAAAACGCCGGCGATCCCGCCGGTTCGTTCATGTCGATCGGATCGCGATTCGGATCGTTCGGACCGCTCGTGATGTCGTGCAACTTAAGATCGGTGAACGCCGGGACATAGACGACACCGTTGACGGGCGTTAGGCGCGGCGGCGGCAGCGTGGGATTGGTCAAATCCACGGAGACCGGCGCGGCCTCACCCACGCGCAAATTTCCAGCCGGGTTATAGGGATTCGGTTCGCTAAATACCCAGCCGTTATTGGTGAGCGGCAAGCTCGGCACGTGGCAGCCGGCGCAACGGATTGCGACGAATTTTCTTTCGCCCGTAAGTACGGCCGCTTGAACGGCGGGATCGTTGGGAATAACGCGGCCCGGTACCGGCAACGTGGCTTGGAACAGCGACGCCGCAGTGACATCGGCGCGCGTCAATTCGTTTCTGAAGCCGTCGCCGTCGGGATCCGTATTCACACCGAAGCGTTCCGTCGATTGAATGCCGTGGTGATGATTAAAAGCGTTATTCGTGAACTGCCGCAGCGATACGACCGTGCCCGATTGATGGAAGGGCAGCACGATCAAGCTCGGCGGCGTTGCACCGCTGGTTAAAAGACTCGGTGCAGGCAGACCTTCGACCTTCGATGTGTCCCAAGTGCCGTCCGCGCGGCGAGTGAGCCTGCCGAACGAAACGCCCTTGGTAGTCAGGATTCGGGTCGACCCGCTTGGAATGGAATTTCGAATCCATTGCAGCTCGGCGGTCATTTGCCGCGCCAGCATTTCGATGAATCCCGATCCGTTCTCGCCGACCGTGTTGCGCGAGTTGCTGATCGTGTTCAACGTGACGAATTCGCTTCTCTCATTCACCGCACCTTTCGTCGGAATTAAATCGTTGTGATCGAAGGTGGCGAAATCGAAACGCTGCGCCGGAACGAAAGCGTTGACGGCGAAGTCGCCGCCGCCGCCCAAGAACGGCCGGTTGTGGCAGGAGACGCAACCGTTGGCGTCCGGTGCGGAGATGCGATTGTGATTCCGTGGAAAGACGAGCGGATCGCTTGGATCCGACAGCGGCGCACCGTTGCCCTTGGTCAGCGGTCGCCCACCACCTTCCTGGGGTGTCCATAGCGCTGAGAACAAAAGTTTGCCGTGTTCGATCAATACTAGCGGCGGTCGCGCATATTCTTCGCCGTCTTGAAGATGCCGGGGAACCGACACTTCATCGCCGATCCCGGCAAACGTGATGCCGGTGACGGCAGAAGCACCGAGTAAACCGATCAGCAACTGCACTCGTCGTCTACCGCGGTGTGGATTAGCGTCCTTGGATTGATGGTCGTTGGAGGTCTGCATCGTTCTGCTCCTCGTTTGAGTTAAATAATGTCAATACTAGTTCGTCGTTTTGTCGGCGCTTCGGGGAACCGCGCGCGACGCTTGGTGTTGTCTACTCTTCAAGCGATAGAAGCGGAAACGACCAATCATCGGCGAACGATATTTTTCGCCGTGTCGAATTGTCATGCCGTCGACATACCAGCGACACAGGTTGCAGCTAAGACAAGGTCTAAATTATTGCGTGTCGCCACTGCATTCCGTATCCAAAGAGCGACATCGATGCACGATCGATCGACCACCGTGCATCGCGTTTGGCACTTAAACCACTGCATCGCTGTGCCGCAATGCAATCAATAATTTCTCTCTTACTTCTTCGGAATTCGAATGACGATGCCGCCCATGACGTCGTTAAGTTTGAAATCGGTGCGCGGACTGTCTTTATGCTCGTTATGGCATTCGATACAAGCGCGCGATATGGCGCGATCCGCGTAGACGGCGGTGAAATAAGTTTCGTTGCCGAGTTTTTCTTCCGTGTAGAACGGTTTGTCGGGCGTTTTCTCGACCGCTGCCAAGCCTTCTTTTTCGGCCGCGGTTTTCGGCGCATTTTGTTTGTTCACCGCCCACAGCGACAACAAGGCGTAACTGAACCCCGCGTTCTTCTTAGCCACGGCTTCCGAACCGAAGCGCAGCATCTGCGCCGGCAAGAGCAGCGCTTTGTCGTCTTTCCAATGCTCGCTGGCTTCGATCACTTTCTCTTCGTTCTGCAATCGATTCACGATCATCTTGGTATAGACGGTTCGATCCGCATCCAGCACCGCGTGCAGAGAGTCGGCCATTCGCTGATACGACACGCCAGTGCCCTCTGCGTGGACGGTCGCTCCGAAAAACGCGAGTGCCGCTCCGCTCACACTCTTGAAAACCACAGTTCGCATGTTCATGTTCAATCCTCTCTGTAAATTATCTTCTAGTGTTGACGACTGCGTTGTCGATCGTTCGAACTCGCATTCTTCGCGGCATCGGCTTTCCGATCCAGTTTCTTGGAGACGACGCGCGCCAAGGCCATGTCGATGCTTTTAACGTGGCGCGCCGGCTGGCCGATGAAATTTCGTTCGATGAGCGCCGCGTCGGCCAGCGAATCGATCGAGAACGGCAGCCCGTGGCAATTCATGCACACCGGCCGAATCATTTTTTCGTTCGGCCGCAGCGTATCGTTCTGATTGTGCTGCACGTAAATTTGCCGCACATCGTATTCTTCGTAGCTATGTTCGATGCGCGGCATGTGGCAAGTGGCGCAGGTCACTCCTTTGTCGGCTTCGAGTCTTCCCAGCATCTCCAGCCGCCACAACTCCGCGTGCTTCGATAGCTCATAGTTCAGGGAATGGTTGTCGCTGTGACAGCGCAGGCAGGCTCGCACCGATGCAACTTTCACGTTGACGCTATGCGCAGCGTGGCAAGTGGTGCACGTGAGTTCGCGATGCATGGCGGACGACTTAAACGGCAACAATCCCTTCTCCGGCCGCATAGGACTCAGATCTTCCTTGAGACGCATGCCGTGCTTGCCGGAGGTAAAACCCTCGGTCTGCAAGGCATGGCAAGTCGAGCACACTTGCTGATCGGGGTGATCGGTCCACGTCGATCCGGCGACATCCTTAGGCTGATGGCAGCCGGAGCAATTGACGCCGTTGCGTGCGTGCGCCGAGGCAGCCCAGTCTTCGTGGATTTCGCTACGAGAGTTTTTTGAGGAATTTTCGCTCGGCGCATCCGCCTGCTTCACCGAGAGTTGCACGAAAGGATATTGCTTGCTCGGATAAGCCGGCAGCGATTCGGCAATTTCCAGAAAATTAGTGCTGGTAACGCGCATGCGACCGCGCAATGGCTTTTCACCGGCGTGCTTCAGAAGAAAATCTTCGTAGAGCGCGCGATTGTCGTGAAATTTGTGGCATCCCGAGGAAGCGCACGTATCGAAAGCCATTCCCTGATGACTCGGCCTCTCCGTCGCGATGTCGCTATGACAATGCGAGCAAAAGTCACGCGGCTGCGTAAGACCCATGGCAAGCGTTATCTTGGGTTGATGCTCCACGTGGCAGGTCACGCACTCGCGGGCATCGAGATGCGCCAGCAATTCGGCGTTGCGCGGATCGGTGAATTTGCTCAAGGGATGTTTGTCGTCGGCGTCGTGCAACTCCGCGCCATGACAGCGCACGCAGGATTCCTGCAAGACGCCACGGCCGCCGAGGGGGCTCGTATGACAGCTCTCGCAGGCGAGTTCGATCTGGTGATGGCCCGACGTCATCGGGCCCGGCACGAAGACCGAACGTACTTGGGCGAGCGCGGGATAACGTCCCGCGTGCGTCGTCAGCAAAGCGGCCGTTAACACGACGGCGGCGATTGCAGTGCTGACGCTCCAGACTATCCAGAGTTTCTTGGTCGAGGGTTTTTTATCGCTACGCACTTCTAGGCAGGCTTAAAAGAAGTAAGTCTTCGCCACATGAAAGGCGAGCAGCGTCGGCAACGGCCAGAATGCCATCACGTGCAGCCACACCATCTTGCGGCGTATCGCGATGCCGCTTGCGCCTAGTTTGTGTTCTTTGGCGATGACCAAGCTCGCATAGGCGCCGACGGCGGTAAGCGCAATGAACGACAAAGAGAGAACGAGATTTAAGTTGGATCCCAACCTACCGCCCGTGTGGACGAAAAATCCGACCAAAGCGCTGATGCCGAGGACGGCGTGGGCGACTCGCCACCAAGCAAACTCGCCCGTTCGAAACTGCGCGACGCGCTTCCTTAAGGACAGCACCAAGGTGAGTGCGCTCGCTCCCAACAAGGAGTAACCGCTGACTTGTTTCCAAAAAATGTCTCGCCACAGGAAATCATAGTTGGAAGCGGAAGCGGTATCGGAATAAGGAACGGACCAAGGCAATAGCCACAGCACCGACAATATGCCGGCCATGGCCGCCAACCAATTCAGCGGCTTTGACGCCGGCGCGGGAGCCATCGGCGTCGACGACGAAGCCAATTGCGCGAGAAGCGGCTTGCATGAACCGCACACCGTCGATGCACCTGTGCGCGCGGCGAGCGCTTCGACGGTCGCACATCCGGAAGCCATCACGGCGGTCAACTGGCCGCGGCTTACTCCCATGCAATTGCAGACCGTCGTGGCCTCGGGCCACTGAGCAACCTCGGCGACTTGGGCGGTGTTCGACCATACCTTCCCGCTGCGCATGAAACTCCACAGCTGCCAGGACCACACTAACCGCTTTTGCGTCACTGCATCCTGCAAGCGGCCGACGTCGGCAATGTCGCCCACTGCCGCCGCTCCGATCAGTCGTCCGTTGCGCGTGACTATCCGCGCATAGGTTTTGCTGTCGGGGCTGCGATAACTCCAAGCGTGCGTACCCATGGCGAGATTCTCGTCGAGCACTTCACCGATGCTGAAGACGGGCATGCCCACCACTTTCAGGCGCGTTGCCGATATCGTGCCGTCGTACGTGGTGGTCTCGCCGGCAATGACACCGGCCGCAACGGTCGCTTGTTCGATGCCAGGTGCCGCCAATCCATACACCACGCCACGATGCTCGGCGCATTCGCCCACTGCATGAATGAAAGGATCGTCGGTGCGCGTTTCATCGTCGATGTGAATGCCGTTGCCCACCGCCAAACCAGCGCGCCGCGCAAGATCCACGTTGGGAGAAATGCCGGTAGCGACGACGATGGTGTCGCACTCGATGACTTCGTCGTTTTGCAACTCGACGCCGGTGACGAACTCGGCGCCGACGATCCGCTTAATGCCGACCTTAAGACGAACTTCGATTCCCATCGCTTCGATATGTTGCTTAAGCACGGCGGCGCCGGCGTCGTCGAGCTGGCGCGTCATGAGCCGCGGAGCGCTTTCCAACACGACGACTTCGGTGTTGAAGCGATGCATCGCCTTGGCTGCTTCCAAGCCAAGAAGACCGCCGCCGATGACCACGGTGCGGCGACTGCGCATGAGGCGGGCGTAAAGCGCTTCGGCATCGGCGAAGTTGCGAAACGTATACACGCCTGGCAGCGAAATATTGGGAATGTTCGGAATGCGCGGATGGCTGCCGATCGCTAAAACCAGGTACGAATATCGCTGGGCATTTCCATAGGAATCGATAATTTGTTTTTTGTCTCGATCGATGGCGACGATCTCGCAGCCGAGACGGCGATCGAGCCAGGCATTCGGCGCAATCGAATAATCGCTGCCGAAACGATCAAAGCCCAGATCGCCCGACAAAAGCGACGACAAGTGCACGCGATTATAGGGCTCGCAGCGCTCCGCTCCGCACCATACGATCGGTCGATGCGGCATGCGCCGCGTGAGCTCTTGAACAGTCCGCGCGCCGGCCGGCCCCGTGCCAACCACCACCACCGGCGCCTCTTCCAACGCAGAGTCGGCGACCGCTGCATCGTACGCAAACGGTTCTCCGCGCGACTCTTCTCGAAGAGCAGCTACCATTGGCCGTTGACTCCGCGCATCCCGAACACTGCCGTCGCGCGGCATGTATTCGCTGGCGTCTCGCTCATAACCGTAAACCGACGTTGCATACCGAACCCCGACGTGGATTTCTCGCTACCGAAAGTACGTGTTTTGCGCCGCGCATCGCCATTCGTATTCGTCTGCAATGCTTCTCGCGATAAACCTAAAACCCCGCTCGGATAATCCCCTGATACGAAAGGGCCTAGTACGAAAGGGCCGATGAAGTCGGCGAACTATCGATGCCGCCGACAAATAATTGCCGGCGGCGATCAATAGAGCGATGAGTTAGCGGATGAGCAGCCGTCGTGGAAAGTCTCTTACCAAACGAATTCTATTTGCGCCCACATTTTCTTGGTGTCGGTTGCGAATGCATCCGCACTGTAGTCCGCATACTTCAGCATTGCCGAAAAGCGATTCCATTTCGCTTGCAGCTGCAAGTTGATTTCGGACCCGTAGTCGATCGACCCTTGATTGGAGGCATAGTCGTGATAAATCGCCGCCAGTCCGATCATGTCGAGCGCGCCCACTTTCTTGAACGACAGCCCCACGTTCAGATAGGTGTCCTCGATGCCGTTCGCCGGCGTGTTAAGAAACTTGTCGGCCCATCCTTGAAACTTATGCAGCGTCGCGAGTGGCGTCGTGAATCCCTTGACACCGTCGCCCTCGAGAACCTCCATGCCCACCAGCGTGCTGAATACCTTGTAGCTCATGCCAAGCTCGGCCAAGTAGTAATTGTTGTCGAACGTCCCCGGGTTATCGCCGTAATCCGATTGCTGCGCGTAAGACGCTGCGTAGTTGATCTTGATCGCACCAGCCGGCTGTTCGCCGCTGAAACGCAATCCATACGTAGCGGTGGAATCGCTTAGCGCCGCAGGAACGCCGGTAAGCGCGTCGAACTTCAACAAATAGCCGAAGCCGGTGATTTTTCCGATGGGCGTTTGATAGCCGATGTTCGCGAGGTAACCGTCGCCCTTGTATTCGCCCTGAGGCGAGTCTTCGCCGAAGACGCGATTCACTCTATTCAAGAAGGTGAAATCCAACGTCAAATCCTTCACGCCTTTGTTTACGAAACGGAACGCATCGAGAGTCTGCTCCTTTTGCCGCCAGCCGGAATTACCGACGAAGCGTTGATCGTCGAGATTGACGCGTTGACGACCGAGCGTAAGAGTGGTTTTAGGTATCGAACTATTGACCAACTGCAGGCGATTGACGGCCGTGCTTTCGGGATCCGCAACCACCGGAAAAGTGGCGTTCCCGTGACTTGCGATCGTGTCGTTGTAGTCGTCGTTCAACGCGGTGACGGCCTCGCCCTCCGCCAACAACGAAGTTTGCAATACCTTGCCGGTTTCGAAACCGAGCCGCGCACGCAGCGTCAATGCATCGGCATCCTCGGGCAATCCCGTTTGCTCGACCGTTTCCTGGCGCAGCCGGATATCGACAATCGGCTTCGTCGCTTGAAAAAAATCGTTGGTTGATTCCGCAGCAACCGCCGCGTTTTGCATTGCCGCCATGGCGAGCGTGCAGGCAATCGAAATGCGCAGTGTTCGCTTGGCATTGCTGGTGACGCTTCTCGAACTCGTTATCGCGCTAATGATCATGCAGCCTCCTAGGAAGAATGAACCGATGTCGTTCGGCTTACTTGAGAGAGCGACAAAGACGATCGTCGGTCTTCAAGAGCAATGAATTAAATTTTTAAATTCCAGAGTTCTAAAATGAATCGAGACTAAGTGACTGGACTATGTGGGTGACTGGACTATGTGGCCGATTGGACAATTGAATTAGGCGCTAAGATGCGTTACCGAAGACAACGATGACTTAGTCAAGTCAACCGGCGTGCCGAATAGCGAAGCCGGATTGATGATGGGCATGAGACGTTGATTGTGAGTAAAAAATCCGAGCGCGATGCCGCGCCAGCGTTCCACATCCCGATCGCCGGGCTTCGCTTGCTGCTCGTCGCCGATCGATAATTGCCTTGGCAAACTGCGTGTTAGCAATACGCCGTGTTCGGTTTCGTCCCGTTCATTTAGCCAACCAAGCACGCAAGCATACGAACGCGTTGCGGGTGATGTTGCACCGGTGACGAGCAAAGCAAGGTCGACGGCAGGCAACGCATGCTGCTGCCAAAGCAACACGCGATTGCAGTGCGGTGGCGCCAGCGGCACCTTGAACAGCAGTCGCGTATCCTCGACCACGTGCAGCACGTTGCCGAGACCGGTTGCGACCAGCACGCCGCCGCCGCAATCCAATAGCCACGCTTGTGTCGAGCGCTTCATGTACGCGGTCTCCGCAAGCGTTCTTCGAACGAAATGATCTCGGCATCCGGTATGCGCGCGAGGTGTGCGAACAGGGCAGTCGCCGTGGTGCCGAGCAACAAGTTGTTCTCGTTGATGACCAAACATTTAATTGGAGTGCCACCAGGATTGACGGCCGGATTGCCGGTTTTTTTCGGCAAGAGCGCTTTCGGAATCTCGCGCAAGCTCAGCAACGAGCGCTGCAGCAGACGAACTTCCTTGCAGGAGAGCGCATAGGGAATGTCGCGGTGATTCATGATTGCGCAGATGCGATGCGACTCCGGAATCTTCGGTAGATTCTTAAGTTCGCCGTCGAGCGAATAAACATGACATACGCCGCCCGCCAGCGTCAGCGTGCCCGCTGCGTTCGCGTGCTTTGCATTGCCGTTCGGAGTCGTCGAAGTCTGCACGTCCAACACCGGCTCCAGCGCGCGGATTTCCTGTTGAGCGACGATGAGCGAAATGTCGTCCAAGACGAGCACGACAAATCGCTCGGCTCTCCCCAATGTAGTGGCCCACATATCGGCCACGGCATTGGCGAGCGGATTGGTAGCCAGTTCGAGAACCTGTCCGTCCATTTTCGTAAACCCGGTCGGCTAGACGCTGTGCGGCAGAAGCGCAGTCATGTGCTGCAACAGGGCGTCTTCGGTGTACGGCTTGGTCATGTAGAGATTGACGCCGGCGGCTTCAGCCTGCTTGCGATGTTTCTCCGTTGCCCGAGAGGTGATCATGATCACCGGCAAGTCGCGCGTCTCGACGCGATTGCGAACGTGCGTCGTGAGTTCCATGCCGTTCATGCGCGGCATCTCGAGGTCCACCAAAATGAGATCGGGTTTCTTCACATCGAGTATGGCGACCGCTTCAAGACCGTCGCGAGCTAGACGCACTTCATAGCCTGCGTCGAGCAACAGTTGTTCCATCGAACGCCGCACGCTCAGCGAATCGTCGATGACCAGAACGGATGGCAGGCGCGCTTGGTTTGCTCGCCGCTCCGCGAGTCGGTTGTCCGCGAACGCACCCGCCGTGGCCAGCGAGCGCTCGCGCTTTCCGGCACGCAATAAATCCGGTAAGTCCATGACAGGGGCAACACCGCCGTCGCCGAGAATGGTCGCGCCGATGAGGCCAGTGGATTTCGGCACGAACGGACCGAGCGGCTTCACCACAAGGTCGATGGTGTCGATCACCGCTTGCACGAGAATCGCGCAGACGCGATCGGCGGACACTTCGATGAGCAGCGCCGGCCGCGGGCCGCGTTCGGCATCGCCACTCGAATTCGCATTTCCCAACAACGTCTCGAGTCGATAGGCCTCGTAAACTTCGCCGCCCACTTGCAGCGACAATCGATTGCCGATGCTGGTCAGCACGCCGGCCTGCGCATCGAGAATTTGCCGCACGCCGCGGCTCGCGATGGCGACCGTATGCTTGTCGTGTTTGACGAGCAGCGCGTGTGCCGAAATCAACGTGGCCGGCAGGCGAATCACGAAACGGCAACCGCGGCCGCCTTCGGAGTGCACGTCGAACGTACCTTTCAGTTCCGCCACGCGGTTGTGGACGATGTCCAAACCGATACCGCGGCCGGAGGTTTGCGTGACTTCCGTGCGCGTCGAAAATCCCGGCTCGAAAATCAGTCGGCCAAGTTGCGCATCGCTAAGCACGCTGTCTGCGCCGATGAAACCGCGCATCTCCGCCGTGAGGCGAATCGCCGCGTAGTCGAGGCCGCGACCGTCGTCGATGCAGCGAATCGAAATCTGGTTGCCCTCGCGTCCGAATTCGACGATCAATCGGCCCTGCGGTGCCTTGCCGCTGGCGACCCGCTGCTCCGCGGATTCGATGCCGTGGTCGATGGCGTTGCGCATTAGATGCATGAGCGGATCAACGAGCTGATTCAGGCTATCGCTATCGATGAGCGTGTCGGCACCGGTCACGACGAGTTCGACGTCCTTGTCCAGCAAGCGACACGTTTGCCGAACGGCGCGCTGCAGGCGTCCGACAATGGTCGTCGCGGGCACCATCCGCATCCGCAAAATGGCGCCTTGCGTTTCATTGCTATGACGCGCTTGGCTCAACAACAAATCTTCCAAGGTACGGAGTTCGCCCTGCGCGGCTGCGCTCCATTCGCGCGAATCCATGGCCACTTCGGCAAGCCGCCGGCTTACCGTGTGCAATTCGCTGTATTGATCCAGCTCCAACGCGTCGAATTCGGTATCGCCGCGCCGCGACATCGACAATCGGGGCATGGTGATGCCGCGAATGTCCACCAATTGCTCGAGTTCGTTTACCAGCTGCTGAAATAGCTGGCTCTGGCGACGCACGGCCTGTAGCTGCGAATCGACACGCCGCAATCCTTCTTTCAATTGGCTGCCGACGATCTTGGATTCGCCCGACAAGCGGAGCAAATCATCGATGTGATTGGTCGGTACGCGCAAGCTCGGCAGAGCGGCGGAGTCGGGTTGTGGCTCGACGCTAAGCGGGCTGGCCGGACTGGCTGGAGTATGAACAGGCAGAGCCTGCACGATTTGCGAAGTGGATTCGTCGACAACGATGCTTTCGGCCGGGTTTTCGGCCGGCGCGATAGCCGACGTGGGCTCGACATCGATCTGCAACCCATCGCGATCGATGCGGTTCGCCCAGTCGAGTATTTCTTGCAGCACGTTGAGCGACTGCGACGGAACGGGAGCGACGCCGATCAAGGCATCGCTCATGGCCTCGAGGCAATCGGCCGCGTCGACGAGCACGCGGGCCAGCGCTTTCGGCGGCAGTGCCTCGCGTTCCTGCAGCGCGAGAAAGATATCTTCGAGATGATGCGCAAATTCGGCGATGCCGCGAATGCCCACCGTGTTGGCCGAGCCCTTGAGCGTATGCGCGATGCGCTGAGCGACGCGCACGTCGTCGAGTTCGCCGGTTCCGGAGGCGATGCGCTGCAGAGCGGCGGAGAATTCCTGCGTTTGCGAGGGCAATTCCTGCAGCATGCTCTCAAGCAAGCCCGGGTTGATGTCGTCAGGAACGGCAAGGTCTACTTGCTCGTCGGTCGCTTGCGTCGGTCGAGCGGGTGTTTCGGGAACGACTGCATCGAGTTTCGGCGCGTGAAGGGAATCGAAAAGTTCGCGCGCGTCTTCAAGAGGCAACGCGAATTCAAGACGAGACACGTAGTCGACCAACGCTTGCGAGGCATCGGCATGCCCGAGCCGGGTGAGGTATCCGGAAACCAAGGCAGGCCACCGATCAAGCGCATCGCAGTGCCGACAGAATCCCTGCGCATCACCGGTTTCGGCAAGATGCGTCGACTCGAGGACTCGGGTCATAAAGCCATGCAATCCGACTAATCCCACCGCTTCCGTCGCGCTGGCCAAGCGTTCGAGGTGCCAGCGATAATCTTCGAGCGAGGGACGATCGCCGGCCAAAGCGGAAGCGGACGCTATCTGCAGCACACCCTGAAGGGCTTCTTCGCTGCCAGCGAGTTCTTCGCGAATCAGCGCAACCAATTCCGCAACGGACGGCGGAATATCCAAGGCGTCTGCATCGCGATCTGAATCGGCGCTGGACTCTGTTGCTTCGTCCATCACCAAATTGTCTTCATCTGCCGGAGCGGCAAGTACTGGATCCTCGAGCATCTCTTCCTTCTTTACATCGTTGTCGTTGTTGGATTGATCTTCTCTGGACTGATCTTCTCTGGATATATCGTTTCCGGGCGCATCGTTCCAAACGGCAATGTCGAGCAGAGGTATCTGACCGCTGACGGCGATCTCATCGAGCGAGGCGGAAATGACGTCGGCGGCTTTGTCGTCGATGAGCGGCTCGGCCGATTCGGGTGTCGTCAGCAGCGACTCCGTTTTTTGCAGCGCACTGACTTCGAAGAGCCGATTGATGATCGCCGCCTGGCCGGAACTCAACTCATCGCCCCAAATGGGGCGATTGAGAAATTCGATGAGCGGCAGCCAATAAGCGTTGACGCTGGGATCGGCGAGATAGTTGAAATTCAACTGCAGCCATTCCTCGAGCGAAGTGACGAGATCCGCAGGCAACGACTCGGCGCGAGCGAACGGCAACAGCCGTTCCGTGAGTCGCGCTTGCACGTTTTGCAAACCCATCAATCCGAGAGTACCCGCCATCGCCCCGAACCGGGATAGGCGCTCGACCAACTCATTCACCGCGGCATCGATGTCGCTGCCGTGCGCGTCGCTCGAGAGACGCGGAAGGAAGGCATACAAATCACTCAACGCATCGGCAATGGTCGGCAACCCGGCCTCGTGAGCCTCAGTCGCGTAGTGTGCGGCCTGCATTGGCGAGTACTCCGAAGTGGCGTTCGATTAGGCGGCGCGCGCGTCCGGCAACTTGAACACGCCGACGGATTCCACCAGCTTGCCGGCGTATTCCACCAAGCTGCGGGTCTGTTCGCCCTGTTCGGTGAGCTGCTGGCTCGTCTGTGCCGTACTCTCGCGAATCTGCTTTGCGTAATCCTGAAGTTCGTTGGTGAGCTTGGCTTGCCGGAGCGAGTTCGCGGAAATCTGTTGCACCGATTTCACCAGTTCCGAGGTAGAGTCCTGGGTCGCTTGCATCTGGCGACCGGCTTCTTCGGCGAGCTTCGAACCTTCGACGACCTGCGTGATGGCCGAGTTCATGGTATTCACCGTGTCTTGCGTTTCCGATTGGATGCTCGACACCAGCGTCGCGATCTGCGTAGTCGCTTCGCGTGCGTTTTCTGCAAGGCGTTGCACTTCGTCTGCCACCACCGCGAAGCCGCGGCCTGCTTCACCGGCCGAGGCCGCGTGCATGCTGGCGTTAAGCGCGAGAATGTGCGTACGTTCTGCGATGCTGTTAATCAAGCTCACGACACCGCTAATTTCCTGCGAGCGTTCGCCCAATCGCTTGATACGTTTTTCCGTTTCGCGGATCGTGTCGCGCGTCGAACTAATGCCGGTCACCGTGGCGGTCACCGTCTTAAGCGCGTCTTGCGTCGTCTTGATCGCGTTGTCCGCGGCGGTCTGCGAGAGACGCGCGAGTTCGGCGATCTTGTTCATTTCGCCTGCGGCCACGGCCATGCGTTTCGCCGTTTCGTCGACTTGAACGCGTTCTTTCGCGGCCACGACCATGACGGCGTCGGACTGCGACTTCACGGCGCTGGATGCACGCGCCACTTGGCCGGAGATTTCGGTCACGCCGCGAAGCACCTTCGCGGTTTCGCCGGACAAGGCGTTAATGGCGTCGGCGACGGGGCCGGTGATGTCTTCGTTAACCGGAACCTTGACGCTCAGATCTCTCTTACTCAATTCGGCCACCGAGCGAAGCACGGCGACGATGGAGTTGTTGAGCTGCTCGTTTTCCTTTTCGAGTTTTTCGTTGACCGTTTCGCGTTCGTCCACCATGGTGTCGAACTGCCGGGCAAGCAGTCCCAATTCGTCGGTATTCTCGGAGTTTGCGCGCGCATGACGGTCGCCTTGCGCGATCTTAATCATGGTATTGACCAAGTGCTTGGTCGGGCCGGTGATACCGCGCGCGATGAGTACGCCGAATAACGCGGCGAACAAGATCAAGGCGGCAACAACGCTAGTCGTGCGCCATTGAGTAGCGCGCGCTTCATCGAGCCGTTTCACGAACTGCTTGTCGAGCTGCTTCGCGGACACATCGATCGCCTTGAAGACTTCGTCGATGGCGACGGTGAAGTCGCGGGTATAGTCCTGCGACGAATAGGTCGGCAGTTCGACTTCGACCGTTTCCTTCTGGGCCAAGTCGTAAATACGCTGCGCCTCATTCAAAGCGATGTTCGCTTGGGCTTCGATCTCGCTGCGGATCTGCGGCGAAGTCTCGAACACGGCGTCGAGACGGCGCTTGGCGATACTCTTGTTTTGCTGCAAGCTGCTCAAAATCGACGCCAGCGTAAGGCGATCCGCAATGGCTGTCGGGGTGTGATTGGTCTGCGAGACGGCCATCATACCGGCGCCTTTTGCGCGGCCTTGACCCATGTTTTCGGAGAGCGCCGGCAGCGCAACCAGGGTCGATTGAATCAATGCGTAGGTTTCAGGATTCGTGTCCAATTGCATGTTGGAGTACGCCAACATTTCTTCCAAGAACAGTAGAAGGTCGATCGATTGCTCGGTATGGCGCTGGTAGCTCTGTGGCACCGTGATCGTCTTGTTCGTCACCGCGGTGGAGAACTCACGCCAATTTTTCTTGAGCTGTTCCCAGTGCGCCACCATGCGTTGGTCGCGCTGCAGATAAGTGCGATAAATGTTGTCCGCTTCGAGAATGGCGCGATCCACCTGCGCTTGCTTGGCAGCACGATCCTTCGCCAAGTCCTCTTTACCACCGAGCACGTTGGCGGACAGACCGCGGTGTTGCTGGTTGAATTGCAGCACGGGCAAGATGGCAAGCGCCGCCGGGTACCCGGTTCGTTCCTTCGTGATGAAGTCGTAGGACGCCTGCTGCGCTTTCCAGAATAGATAGAACGGCAGGGATGCAGTGAGGAGCGCCAACGCTCCCAAAATGGCAAACTTTTGCCAGAGCGGCAATCGACCCAGAAACTTCATTGTCGTCTCCTAGAAATTCCACCAAAGATGTACTGTGCGGCTTTCGTCATCGAGGATGCAGAGCGATATTGCTTAGGCTCGTTATTGCGTGCCTATTTAATTAGGCAGGTTAATTAAGCGCCTATGCGTTCCGTCTGCACCCGAAAAAATTCTTCGTGTTCGAATTCGTACCAAATGGCTCCGTCGCCGACCTGCGCGTCCTTGACGTATCCGTCAAGCGCGTCGGGGGGCGGAGGCGATCGCTTGACGGGTTCGAGCTGCTTGAGAGAACGCGGTAAGCCGTCGATCAACATACCGACGCGACGTTCTCCGCGACCGAGCACCAGCACCGATGCGCCAGCGGACGAAGCGACGGTGTCTTCACCGAGCAGCGTCCGCAGATTCCAAACGGGCACCAACGAGCCTTGTAGATTCACGTAGCCGCGAATCGCGGCGTGGACATTGGGAATGGGATAGATCTCCGGCGCCGGCAGCAGTTCGCTGAGCACGCTGGTGCCGACGAGAAATCCGAGCGGTCCGATGCGATAGCCGAATCGAACCGTCGCCGTTTTGAACGCAGTCGAATCCAACAACGGAGCAGGCTGCTTGAGCTGCGCCAGCGCCTCGCTCGGCGATAACCATTCGCCGAACGCTTGCTTGCGGACGGGCTTTCCGCCGATTGGACCGCTGGTCGAGCCTGTTGTCATAGAGATTCGCTATCGGTTAGCCGATCGCTTTCAACTGTTCGACGATTTGATCCGACGTGTAGGGCTTGGTCACATAGCCTTTGCCGCCCTGCATCTGCGCCCATACTTTGTCGGCTCGTTGATTCTTGCTGGTCACGAAAACGACCGGAATGGTCTTCGTGGTCGCATTGTTGGACAGCTCCCGCGTTGCCGCGAAACCGTCCATGTCGGGCATGATCACGTCCATGAAAATAACGTTCGGTTTCTCGGCCAGCGCCTTCTTCACGGCTTCCGCGCCGGTGGTCGCCGTTGAAACCATGCATCCCGCATCGCTCAGGATGTTCTTCAAATTCTGTAACTCGGCCGGTGAGTCATCGACGATAAGTACTTTGTTTGCCACGATTGCCACTCCTCTCTCAATCCACCCAGATCACTAGTGTTCGTCGTCACAACGACGACGATTTTAAATTTCATTTTCTCGCGGCGTTCGCTCCGCCCTTCAGGCAGGTCTGCTGGCCAGTGCGATGGGCGGCGCGGTCTCGCTAACCGAGCGGTCCCCAAGGTGCTTGTACAAGACATCGACTAATTTCTTCGGGTCGACCGGCTTCGTGAGGTACGAATCGCAACCTGCGAGCGAACCTTTAACGCGGTCGAACGGAGATGATTTACTCGTCAACATGACGACCGGGATGCGTTGCTTTGCCTTGTTCTTCTTGATCGTTTTGCAAATCTGATAGCCGTCCGCACCCGGCAGGACGACATCGAGAAACACGAGATCGAAGGGCTGTGTCGAGAGTAAATGCAATCCGAGCTCGCCGTTGTCCGCGCAATGAACGTGCATGCCGCGCTCGCCCAGCGACAACTCGAGGTGTTTGCGCACTGTCATGCTGTCGTCGATGACCAGGATCCTCGATCCTTGCAGCATGTGCGGTTCGGTGTTCGACGCCGTTCCCCGCTGTCCGCGTTGTCGATCCGTGCGCGTGGGATTGAGTTTGAGGTCGGCTTTGCCGAGCGCCGTCAGAATCTTTAACGAGTTAAGCGGCCGCTGCACCCAGAGCTGCCCATCGTCTACCGGCGGACGTCGCGCTACTAGGATGCCGACGACACCGGGACGCTCCACTTGCAGCGCGCTCCAAAGTTGCATGGCCGTCGCATTTTCTGCGTCCACCACCAGAATGTCCGCAGTCGAGATTTGATCCGCCGAAGTCACCAGCTGGTAAAACAGTCCTCGGGTAGCCACGACATCGAACATGTTTCGCAGAAAACTAATTTCTGCGGTGGGGATACGCATAAGCGCGACGCTGGTCATGGCGATACTCGCAGTGCAGCGTTTACTCTGCGGCGACTATTCGTGCAGTGATAACCCAGTCTTGACTCTAACGAGTCATCGGCGCTTCGCATGCAACCCTCCCAGTAATGGATACGCTGAGTTCGCATGGAAATGCACTGCCGCACCAATAGCGGGCAGCATCGAAAATCATGCGTTCTCGTTAGTACAGGGCGACAGGAATGTCCAAACGCATTAACTGGAAAGCGACTATTTACGTGATGGCCGTCAAAAAAAAAGTGCGTCGACCCCGTACTTGCAGATAATCATTAAAGATCGTCTGGATAATCATGAAGGAATGCTTGGCTAATCCCCGAAAGAGTGCAGCACAAATGGAGAGCCCGCCTTTGCTACGTTTGAAAGTCGGGCTGCACGGCCTGTTCAATGAGGCACGAGTCGAGACAGAGCGCGCGCTAGAAAGCCCGTGATGCCGAGCCAGCATAAGCACTAACAGTCGTTAAGGTGTGTTGACAAACGCTCCAACCCGCCCTGGAGATGAACCGACTGACACTTATAAGGATGCAGGTCGGAGTGCAGGAGCAATTTGCAGTACGGCGATGACGTACTCAGCACGCGAATGAATCGATCTTGAGCTAGTGCTTCTTGCGCGCGAATTCGTGATTGAGCAGGGCACGCAGGCGCACCGCTTTCAACGGCTTATGCAGCATCGTCAATCCGGCGGCGCTCACTTCCCGCAACCGTTCGACAGCCGTATCGCCGCTCAATACGACTGCGGGAATATTGCTTCCTAGCGCCTCCCGCAATGCGCGCACGGCTTCGATACCGTTCTTGTTATCTCCCAAGCGAAAATCGGCAATGATGAAATCCGGCGCTTTGTCGTGCAATGCATCGATGGCTTCCTGTGCGCCGGGCGTGGCGACACACCGGCAGCCCCAGCTTTCAAGCAGGCTTTGCATGCCGAGGCGAACCGACGCTTCGTCGTCGACGACCACGATCGTGCGATTCGCAAGCAGATCCGGAACGTTGATCTCCGCGGTAAGAATGTGCGTATAGGGCTGCGCCTCCAGACCTTGGGGCACTTCGACGCCGAACATCGAGCCCTTGCCGATCCGCGACTGCAGCGTCAGGGGACACTCGAGCAGCGCGGCTACGCGCTTAACGGTCGACAATCCAAGACCCAAACCCTTGCGGCGATCGCGCTCGGGGTTATGCAGTTGATAGAACTCCTCGAAAATCTTGTCCCGCTGGTCAAGCGGAATGCCGATACCGCTGT
Organism: uncultured Steroidobacteraceae bacterium; assembly: GCA_964597495.1. GTDB lineage: Bacteria > Pseudomonadota > Gammaproteobacteria > Steroidobacterales > Steroidobacteraceae > CAZQYC01. Next base: position 78,898 of record CAZQYC010000005.1, read on the forward strand.
CCCACACTTCCACGGAAAGCTTGCCGTTGCGACGGCGAACGCCGACGACAATGCCGCCTTGCTGCGTGTAGCGAATCGCATTCGACACCAAATTGGAAAGAATGCGGAAGAGCAACGCCGGATCGCTGAAGAGCATCACGTCGGTGCGATGCACGCTCAACCGCAATCCTTTTTCGGTGGCCGACGGCATGTACGTCGTACGGATTCGATCGAAAACTACGCTGGCTTTGAAGTGCTCCATCCTGGGCTTGACCTGTCCCGCATCGAGCCTGGAAATATCGAGCAAATCGTCGAATAGCGTTTCCAGCGATTCGATGCTGTGTTGAATTTGCTCGACCAACTGCCGCTTGCCGGCTTCCATGATCGAATTACGGAGCGTGGTTGCGAACAGTCCAAGCGCATGCAGCGGCTGGCGCAGGTCGTGATTGGCCGCGGCGAAGAAGCGCGACTTCGCAAGGCTTGCTTGCTCGGCTTTGTTGCGCGCTTCGGCTTCGGCAATGTTGGTTTGCCGCAATTCGCGAATCAACTGTTCGTTTTCGTAACGCAACAGAATCGCGCTGACGACCAGACGAGCTTGCCGGTGCCCTACCGACAAAATGTAGACGAGCACGATGAGCCACATCGAACTCGAAAGAATGCTGATATCGGAACCGTTGGTCAGATAGCGCAGAGCGATTGCCGCTAACAACGGCAGCGCCGAGGTATATAACGCGGGGGGGAAATAAGAGTGCGCCAACATGCTCGCAGCCATGCGGCACGTCAGACACAACACGACGAATGTCTGTGTCCACAAATTCGTTTCAAGGCCGGGCAGGAAAATCGCGACGCCCCACGCGAGCGCCGAGGGCAAGACGCCCCAGGAATATAGCCAGCCCCACTTGCGCGCATTGGATTCGCGATCGGACGCTCTGCGATATTGATAGCTGAGCACGTCGATCCCGATCCGCAAACCGAAAACGACGGCCGACCACGCAAATAGGATTCCGGGGGCAACTTCACCCCAAGCCACCATGACCACCAGCACGACCATCGGTATGGTGACCAGCGTGCCGGTGAGATTGGTGCGATAGAGCATCGCGATGCGATCGCTTTCGATGCGCGCGCGCAGCGCCGCATCGATGCCGTGCGGCTGTGCGCGGCGAAAATGCGAACCCGCTTCCGCCTGCTCCGAACGCGCCGCGGGTGCACCGGCGACCGCACCGGCGGTCGCGTGCGACGGACTATCCATGTATGCGCGCTACCTCGAAATTCGAGAAAGAGGGCAGCAATCCTTGCTGTTGAGCAGCAATGACTGCTTGCGTGCGATTTTTGACGTTGAGCGCTTCGAGCACGGCGGTCACATGGGCTTTTACCGTTCGTTCCGCCAACTGAAGCTCACGTGCAATTTCTTTGTTGCTGAATCCGCGAGCCAGCATGCTCACAACTTCGAGTTGCCGGAGCGTTAGCGCATTATTGTTCTGCGCCGCCGCCGTCGTCACCCCGGCAGTAGGCACGAAAACATTGCCGTCCAACACGTGATCGATCGCCGCCAACATCTCGTCAGCCGTGAACGACTTTGGGATGAAGCCCGACGCGCCGGCGGAAATGGATTGGTTCGCGATTCCCTCGTGTTCGTCACCGGAAATAATCATGCATGCCGTGGTCGGAAAACGATCGCCAATTTGACGCAGCGCAGAAAATCCATCGCTATCGCGTAAATGCAGGTCGAGCAGAACCAACCCGACGTCCGGATCGGTTTCCATGAGTTCAATGGCTTCGTGCAGGGTGGACACGCTCAAAATCGACGCTTCCAGCGCGCTTTGCTCAAGTACCGAGTGGAACCCAGCCCGAAACAGCGGATGATCGTCGACGATGAGGATTTTCATGAGATGACCAGTCCTTAATTGAGCCGCGGCAACCAGCATGGGCAGCCGCAATGAACACTGCGGGAGCGGGCATGGTACGACTAGGCCTTCCGAGGGAGCAATGGGTCCTTCGGACTATGCCCTTTAGGACAATTGAGGGCGAACCTACCGGGCTCTACTCTCCCATCGACGGCATGTGGATTGGTAAGGAGCGACTCAGGGTCGAGTCACAAGGAGCCGGTCCGCAGCCTTAGCAGCCCATTAGCGACCTAGGTGGTGACTAATGGGACCGAAGAGTGACGAAAAGTCTTTAGGTTAAATAAGAACATAGCGGTAAGGATGCCGGATATAGAGAGGCCGAGGTATCCAATGTGGAGCTTTCATAACAGACGCAATGCGCTGCATGAACATCTGCTGCTCGCGCCGGAATCCAACCCCAGTGAATTTGTACGCCGCTATCTGGCGCAAAAGGATCGCAAGGAAAAAGCTGTCCGCTATCTCGGCGCTTCGCAGCTAAATAAAATAGAGCCTGGTGGCTCCAACAAGCAGACTCCTACTCAAGGTTTGTCGGCGGGCTGACCTTCCGAATGCGGTTGATTCGCCGGAAGAGCGCCCAACCATCGTGCCGGCAATGGAAATGCGCTGGCGAGCGACACCAATAAGGTGGCCAGATAAGGCAGCGACTGAATCAACAGCATGATGGTCCACATCGCTCGATCCGGACCTTCAAGGTCGTCCGGTACTTGAGAGACGGCGAACGCGGCTAACCAGAGCAGCAACATCAATACCGTTTCGGTTCGTGCCGAAGCAAATGCCGTGGCGAATGCATGCGGTGCTGCCTGCTTAGGCGTGCGAAAGAACGGTTCGTCGCGGGTGACGAGTCCCTTCAACGTGGCCATGCCGATCGTATGCGATAAGGCCAGGCCGGCCAATGCAGCCGCAAAAGTCTGCCGCAGGTTCGCGCCGACGCGCGTCACGTACAAATGCAACAGCTTCACCAACTTAAACGTAAATAACATCAGCGGCAGGATCGAAAACGCCAAGAGCGGCGGCTCGAACGTTTTGAACCAAGTCGGATTCACGGAACCGAGCCACATAAGCAGCGACCAGGCGAGTGCGCCAAGGGTGAAAATAAAATTGAATCCGTCGGCAATCCAGGGCAACCAACCGGCAATGAAGTGGTAGCGCTGTCCGGCCGAAAGCCCCGCCGAAAGTTCGGTCTGTTTTGGAAATAGCAGGCCGCGCGCATGGCGCCGCAGAATTTGCATGGCCCCGTAGGCCCAACGGAAACGTTGCTTCTTAAAGTCGATGAACGTGTCCGGCATCACGCCACGCCCGTAGCTGGTCGGCAAGTAGGTTGCTTCGTAGCCGGCTTCGAAAATCCGGAGGCCCAGCTCCGCATCTTCGGTGATGCACCATTCCGCCCAGCCGTTCATCTTCTCGAGAATGGTCTTGCGCACCATCGTCATCGTTCCATGCTGGATGATGGCATTGCGTTCGTTGCGCGTAATCATTCCAATATGAAAGAAACCGCGATACTCCGCGTAACACATCGCCTTAAAAGCGTTATCGCCGCCATCTCGGTAATCCTGCGGCGCCTGCACGATTGCAATGCGCTCGTCGGCGAACGCGGGCACCAAATCTCTCAGCCAGCTCGCTTCCACTTTGTAGTCGCTGTCGATCACGGCAATCACTTCGGCATCGGAAGCCGTGTTGCGGAGCGCGAAGTTCAAGGCGCCTGCTTTGAATCCGGCCAGCGGAGCGACGTGGAAGAAGCGAAATCTCGCGCCTAACTTAAGGCAATGCGCTTCGACAGGACGCCACACGTTTTCGTCCTTGGTATTGTTGTCGATGACCAGGACTTCGTAGTTCGGGTAATCGAGCCTGGCAAGCGCATCCAGCGTTTCGATCAACATGTCCGGCGGTTCGTTGTAGGCGGGAACGTGAACCGAGACCTTCGGGAAATATTTTTTGCTAACGCTTGCCGGCGCGAGGACACGCACATGCGAAGTCACCCAGCGCGCTTCGGCCCATTCGTGCGCTTCGGCCAGTAACACGGCGATGACGCCGAGCATGCCGAGCACCAGCAGCGCACCGACCAATACCGTCGACATCGATAAGTACGCGCGCGAATAGTCGTAAATGATCCACACGGTCACGATTGCAGTGCCGTAAACGACCAGCGCCAAGAAGGTACGGCCGCGCGTTTGCAGGGTGTGACTATATAGATAGAAGATCCCGAGCAAGATAGCGGCAATCACCACCGAAGTGGCCGCCAGCACGTCCCAAGCGGGGAAACGTTCGATGGAATCGGCGAAGGCAAATTTCGGCTGCCGATGAGTGTCATAGACACCCCAATAGGCGCCTACGCTTCCTTCGGGAGTATGTTCCTTCCAGGGTTGATCGAACGCCTCCATGATGTAGTACGTGTAGCCTTCCTGTTTGGCGCGTTGAATGAAACGCCTAAGGAAGAGTGCTTCGTTTTCGGGCGTTGCCGCCGCGCCTTCGCGAGTGCGCCCGTCGGACGGCCAGCCGACTTCGGTGATCACGATGCGCTTATTGGGATACTTATTCTGCAAGCGCTGCATTTTGTCCACCACGAACTCGACCGCATCGTCCACGGACAGTCCTTCCCAGTACGGCAACATGTGCACGGCTAGATAATCGACGTGGTGGATCAGTTCCTTGATGTGATACTCGTCGTCCTTATCCAACCAAACGTGCCAAGGCTCCGCCGTGCTCACGTATTTATTGGTTGCCTTGCGCACCCGCTCGATGAGCGGAATGAGTTCTTCGACGGTAAATTTGTGCTCGAGCAGCGTCTCGTTGCCGACGATGGTGCGAATGACGTTGTTGTTTTCGTTGGCACCGCGAATAAGACCGGAAATCTCGGCTTCGTTTTTTCCGGGATCGTCGGCGTACAGGTAAGCGCCCATCGCCACGCGCAACTTGTGCTTGGCAGCCAATCGCGGAATGGCGGCAAGGGTCCCGCGCGAGGAGTACGTGCGGATATTGATCGCCCGCTTGCCGAGTAGCGCTAAATCCTCGTCGATTTGCTCTTCGGTCGGCCACTCATCTTTCGTCGAATCCTGGCCGTCGCGAAACGGTTGGAACGAAAAGCCGCTGATGCGCTCGGTGGGCCAATCCGCCTCATTGGTTTGCTTATTGATAACGTAAGCCCAAAGACCGAACGTCAGGAGGCCGAAGACAACCAATACAACGAAGCTGGAGATTTTCATGAAGGGCGAACGAGACGAGCAAGACCTGCCGTTTTGTCGATTCGAATTCTGGCGTCAAATACCGGATCGCATTGTAATGCCGCCGTCTCCGAACGCACAGAGACTTCTGCGCTTCCAAAGGCAAGGGAGGCGCTATTTCTTCTTGTACTTCTCGCCGATACGCTTATACGCCTCGCGAAACGGAATACCCTCTTTCACCACGAGTTCGTTGGCTTCCGCGGCCGCATTAATCGAGGGATCCAATCGAACATGCTCCTTACGGAACCGTACTTGCTTGAGCGCGGGCGCAAGAATCTCCAGCGTCTCCAAGCCTAGGTCGATCGCGCGAAACAGCGGCGACTTGATCAGCTGCAGGTCGCGATGATAACCCGAAGAAAGCTTGCTGAAGATACCGAGCACTTCAATGAGCGCGGCCTGCGCAGTGGCGGTTCGTCCGCGAATCAGCTCGAACACATCCGGATTGCGCTTCTGCGGCATGATCGACGAGCCAGTGGTGAATTCATCCGGCAACGATACGAACGCAAATTCCTGCGTGTAGAACAAACACAAATCGCTCGCGAGCCGGCCGACATCCTGCAGGGTCAACGCGATTTCGAAGACGAGTTGGGCTTCGGCCTTGCCGCGCGAGAGCTGCACCGCGGTGACGGGCTCGTGCACTTCCGCAAAGCCGAGCTCTTGCGCGGTCATCTGTCGATCGATCGGCAAGTTGGGAGAACCGTAACCGGCGGCCGATCCGAGCGGGCTCTTCTGCAAGCGGCGGTGCGTCTGCCGTAGGCCCTCGGCGTCGTCGCGCAGTTCGGCGGAAAAGCCTTGCGCCCATAATTTCACGGAGCTGGGCATGGCTTGTTGCATGTGCGTATAGCCCGGCAATGCAAAATCGCCGTGACGTTCGCCGAGCGCATCGAGCGCAGCGGCCACCGCATTGGTTGCCTCCTTCAATTGTTCGACGGCGTCGCGCAGATAGAGGCGCAACGCGGTAAGCACTTGGTCGTTGCGCGATCGCCCGAGATGCACGCGCTTGCCCGCCTCGCCGATTTTCGCAACCAGCAGCGTTTCAAGCGCCGTCTGGCCGTCTTCATGCTCAAGCGTGACCTGCCACTCGCCGCGTGCATGAGCGGCGGCAATTTCACTCAATCCTTGCTCGATTTGCTTGCCGTCCTCGGCGGACAGAAGTCCCTGTTTCTGAAGCATGTGTGCGTGCGCAATCGATGCACGAACATCGTACGCAACCAAGCGATTGTCTAGCTGATGGTCTTCACCCGCGGTGTAGCGCAATACACGGGCGTCGAGCGGCGCACCTTTGTCCCAGAGGCGGGTCATGGTCGAACTCCATTCGACGGCAAACTGGCTAACTGGCTAACTGGCCAGAACGGGCCAGAAGCGGAAAGTTTTTTCCGGCCAATTGCCATGCTATTCACGCTCCCGCCGCCGTTTCCGCCGCGCTCAATGTCGTGACGTTTTCGACGATGAGCGTGCCGGTGCCTTCGTTCGTGAATACTTCGGCCAGAATGCTGTCCGGCGTTTTGTACGAGATGCAGTGCACGCGACGCACGCCGCCTTTGATGGCGTCTTCGATGGCTTTCGCCTTGGGCAACATGCCGTCTTTGAGGCTGCCTTGATCCTTCAATTTTTTAAGCCCTGCAAGATCCGTGTACGACACCAACGAACGCGGATCCTCGAGCGATTCGAGAATGCCCGGTGCGCCGGTGATCAAGATGAGCTTCTCCGCTTTGACGGAGCCGCCGATCGCGGCGGCCACCGTATCGGCATTGATGTTTAGCAACGTGCCATGGTCGTCCGCGGACACTGGGCTCACCACAGGCATGATGTGGTCGTCGAGTAATTGCTGCAGCACTTTCGAATCGACCAGATCGATGTCGCCGACGAACCCATAGTCCACCGTTTGACCCTCGACTTGCACCGGCGGTCGCTTGTGCGCGCGAATGAGTCCCGCATCCACGCCGCTCACGCCCACCGCATTGATGCCGACCTCGCGACAGATCCCTAAAATCTGCGTATTCACCAACCCATTGAGCACCATGCTGGTGACTTCAATGGACTTTGCGTCGGTCACGCGCCGGCCGGCGACCATCTTCGCTTCAAGTCCAAGAGACTCCTGAATTTCAGTCAGCTGCGGCCCGCCGCCATGCACGACGACCACGCGCACGCCCACCTGATGAAGAATGGCGACTTGCTCCATCAATGCTCGCGTCGCGGTCGGGTCGCCAAACACACCGCCGCTGGCTTTAATGACGAACACCTTGCCCTTGTACATACGGATGTACGGCGCGGCGCTTTTCAGAGCGCGAATGATGGCGGTGGTATCGGAGGAGTGGGGCATTAGAAAGAACCTCGAAAAAGTAACTAGCTTCTAGCCACTAGGCGCTAGCCAGAAAAGAATTCGAATCGCAATTTCATGCTAGCGCCTAGTAGCTAGAGGCTAGCAGCTAGCCTCGCAAGAGGCGATAAAGCACCGCCATCTGCACCACCATTCGGTTATACGCTTCTTGAATGACGGCGCTGCGCGGGCTGTCGAGAACTTCGTCGTCGACAGCCACGTTGCGTCGTACGGGTAAACAATGCATGAAGCGGCAGTTCGGATCGGTGTTTTTGAACCAGCTGTCCTTGACGCACCAATCGCTCAAGTATTCGCGTACGCGCGCTTCGGCTTCGTTGTCGCCGTAGTGCAGCGGCGATCCCCATTCCTTCGCGTAGACGACATGCGCGCCCTTCAGCGCTTCGCCACGATCGGTGGTCTCGACGATCGAGCCGCCGGACACCTTCGCGGCGTGACGGGCTTTCTCCATGATCGAATCAGGCAGTGCAAAGCCGTCGGGACGCAAGACGATCACTTCCATGCCACGCTGCGCTGCCATGTGAACGGTCGCAGCGGGCACGGCCAGCGGCAATGCCCGAGGATGATTGGCCCAACTGAGCACGAACTTGCCGCGCTCGGGAACTTTGAGTTCGTCCATCGTGTACCAATCGGCCAGTGCTTGGCAGGGATGATTCACCGCCGACTCCATGTTCACCAGCGGCTTGTTGCAAAGCTCCGCCATCATCTTGAACTGCGTCTCCGCAAGATCGGCCGCCAGATTCTTGTGCTCGGCGAACATGCGAATGCCGATGGCGTCGCAATAAGACGCCAGCACCGGCACGGCCTCTTTAATGTGTTCCGCCGCCGCCCCATTCATGATGGCGCCGGAGCGGGTTTCCATTTGCCAAGTACCTTGACCGGGCGTCACCACGTATACGGAACCGCCGAGCCGCATCATGCCGCTTTGAAACGACGCCAGCGTGCGCAACGACGGATTCATGAACAAGAGCCCGAGCACTTTGCCGGCAAGCGCGTGCGGATCCGGCTGTCGCTGCAACCGTGCGGCGAGCCCAAGCAGGTCTTTCACTTCTTCGCGGGACAAATCGGCGAGATCGAGAAAACGTTTCATAAGAAGGCTCTAGTTACTAGGCGCTAGTTGCTAGTCAGAATAAGAAAAAACCAAGTTCATCACTTTCCGATGTCCGCCAAGGCGACACGCAACAATTCAACGTGCTCGCTCGCGAGTATGAACGGCGCAAGGACGCGAACGACGTTCGGATCCCCACTGGTGCCGGTGAGAATGCCGCGCTTCAGTAGTTCACTGTGCACTTCCTTGGCCGGGCGCTGCGTTCGTAAACCGAGCATCAAGCCTGCGCCTTGCACGCCGACGACGGGACCAAGCACGCACTTCTCGCGAATTTCCGCGGAGCGTTTTTGCACGTTTTCCAAAAGCTTTTCGCGCTCGATGATATCGATGACAGTTTCCACCACGGCGCAAGCCATCGGGCCCCCGCCGAACGTCGTGCCTAGGTCGTCGATCTTCAATTGCGAGGCCACATGATCGGCAAGCAACAGCGCCGAAACCGGAAAGCCTGCTCCCAGCGATTTCGCCGTAGTGATCATGTCGGGCGTCACGCCGTACATATTGGCCGCGAAGGGAAATCCAGTCCGCCCGACGCCGCATTGCACTTCATCGAAGATCAGAAGTGAGCCCATCTCCGAACAGCGATGGCGCAGCGCTTGAAGAAATTCTTTGGGCAAATCCACCGCGCCGGCTACGCCCTGGATCGGCTCGACAATGACGGCGGCGGTGTCGTCTTTGATCGCAGATTCCAACGCGCTGACGTCGCCGCGTGGGATGAATTGAACGTCGAACGGCGCGCGCGGAAACCCATACCACTTCTTCTGCGCGCCCCACGTGACGGCGCCGGCCGCTGCGGTGCGACCGTGAAAGCCGCCTTCGACAGCCACAACCTTTTTGACGCCAGTGATCTTGAACGCGATTTTCATGGCGTTCTCGTTGGCCTCGGCACCCGAGTTCACGAAGAACACGGTGTTAAGACCGAGGCCGCAGAATTCAGTCAGGCGAGTCGCCGCGCGACGGCGCACGTCGACATGGACGGCATTGCTTTGGAACGCGAGGGTGCGCGCCTGCTTGGTCAGCGTTTCCACCCAGTGCGGATGGCCATAACCAAGCGCAGCCACGGCGTGGCCGCCGTATAAATCAAGAATGCGGCGCCCGTCGTTGGTGTGCAGAAACACGCCTTGCGCATCGATCACTTCGAGCGGAAACATCGAAAACACGTGCGCGAGGTGGTCGTCGCCGAATCTCGGCAGCGGAATGATATTTGTTGTGCTTATCACAGACATGATTAGGTCCAACCTGGTGCCGGAGCGGTAAGGCCAAGCGATTCTTCAAAGCCGAGTAGACGATTCATCCACTGCATCGCACCGCCGGCGGCGCCCTTGGTGAGATTGTCGACGACACACATGACGGCAACGGTTTTCCCGTCGGTGGCCGCGCTCATCTGCGCATAGTTGCTCGCCGCGACGTCTTTTACGTGCGGCATTTCACTCGTGACACGCACGAACGGCGAGTGCTTGTAGAAATCGGTAAGCGCAGCAAGGAGATCGGCCGACTTCAGTCCCTTGCGCGCCGTCGTTTCGTTGACACTGGCTTGGACCGTCACGTGAATGCCGCGCACGAACGGGCCGGAATGCGGAATGAAACAAATCTCGGATTTAACGCCGGACGCGGCGGTGGACAATGCGACGACCTCCGGTGCGTGGCGATGTCCTAACGCGTTATACGCGTACATATCGCTATGTCGCTGTGGATGATGCGTTCCGGCGCTCGGCGTTCTTCCCGAACCGGAGCTGCCGGTCACGCCGGTAATGAAGAGCCGTGGCTCGACCAACCCCAACTTCAAGAGCGGCACGACGGCGAGCAATTGCGCGGTAGCGAAACAGCCGGGATGCGCCACATGCGGCGTCGAAGCCGTGGCGAGATGCTCCGGAACGGCACACGTAAATTGACGCAGGCGCTCAGGCGCGCCGTGCGGATGTTTATAGACGGCTTCATAAGCCGCCGCGGTCGAATAGCGGAAATCGGCCGAGATATCGACAATGCGGGGTTTCGCGTTCGTCTGTTCGGCGGCTTTGAGAATGCCGTCGATCAAACTCGCGGACACACCATGCGGTGCGGCCGACAAGATCGCGCAGTTCGGCGTTTCGGCAACGCGCTTTTTGATTTGGTCGAGGCTCGAAAACGCCAAGTCACCGAGCACGGGCGCAAGATGCGCGAAGGATTTAGCAACCGACTCGCCGGGCTGACTGTCGGAAAGCACGGCTGCAAGATTTAGGTTGGGATGCCCAACGATCAAACGCAACAACTCGCCGGCAACGTAACCGGTGCCGCCGAGAACGATCGTTGGAGTTCTTGCGTTCGTCATCGACTTCTCTCTAACTTACCCTTGCGCCACAATCGATTTCGCGAGCTTGGCCGGCGACAGCTTCAAGCTATCGATGACGCAATCGCCCAACGTTGCGCCGCTGGTCATAGCGTTGAAGGCCGGCACGCCCATTTGATCGCGAATGATGTTCACGCCCACAGCGTTATCGGTGGAGGGACCGGTCACGACGGAAGGTTCGATCTTGAATCGCTCGCGTAACAATTTCACGCCGCCCCACGCCGCCACCGGATCGTTCGCCGACAACACGACGGACGTGAGACAGGAGCGAATGTCGTCGGACAGCAAGATGGCTTCGACGCCGTACGCGCCGAGCAATCCATCGCCCAGTTCGAACACGATCACGTCGGGATCGCCTTGCGCCATTTCCGTGAGCAAGGCGCGCGTTATCGCCGGACCGGTTTTCGCCGTCGTCGTCACCACGCCCAGGTCGGTGAAGATCATCGACTTGCTCGCGCCCGCATCTTCCATGGCGAGAATGTCTCGACGCAGCGATACGCCGGTGGCCTTGAAGGCATGCACATTTAAGCCGCGATGGCGCATGCGGCTCACGATGGCGCAGGCTGCCGCGGTCTTTCCGGCCTCCATGCACGTACCCGCCAGCGCGACGACCGGAACGTTGCGTGTATCCACCGTTTGACTGAAATCCAAGCGCTTGTAACCCACGCGCGCGGGAACGCCGATGCGTTCGCCGAGATAAGGGAACTGCAACACCACACCGAGCACGCGGCAATCAAACGGCTTGCCTTTGTCGGGGTTTGCCGAATCGCAAATACCCAGCACGCCGCCGATGTTCAGCATGTGAATGATGTCGCCTTCCTTCACGCTCTCGGGCAAGTGCCCCGAATAGCCGAAGAGTGCTTGGCGATGACCGAGTGCGCCCACCACGATATCGCCGCGCGCGACTTTCGCCATGCGGCCGCTGGTCAATTCCAGCGTGTTGTAGGTGGATTTGTCGTTCAAGATTTCCACGACCAAAACCACGCCTTCGTCGCTCGGGATATTGTCCGTAGCGATGCGCAGTTCGTGACCCA
>CAZQYC010000006.1:0-78445 GCA_964597495.1 uncultured Steroidobacteraceae bacterium
CCTTCGTGAAGCTCGTCGACGAAGCCAAGAACATGGAGCACGATGCCAAGGCCGACAACGTTACGCAGTCCGTGGTGATGGCGAAGCCCGGCAAAATGTACGAAACGCCGGATATCAAGGGCAAAGTCGTGCGCGATTTGGATCCCGGCATGACGCTCTATCCCACCGACGAGAAGAACGGTATCTTCTGGAAAGTATCCGATGAGGTGGGCAACGAAGGCTGGGTTGCGAATACCTTGTTCCAACTGGCCAAGTAATTTCCGGCGAAATCGCGCCGGCGAAATCGAATTCGATTCGATGCTCGAAAAAAGGCCCCTGCAAATCGCAGGGGCTTTTTTTATTCAAAACGTACAGGTTGCGCGAGTGTTTGCGCCGCTGCTTTCTATAGCGAGCGTCCATCCGAAACGTTCGCAAATCCGCTGGGCGATATAGAGTCCCATGCCATGGCCGCCGCCCTTCGTGAATTTCGGTTCGAATACGTGCGGCAGATCCTTGGGGGATATTTCACCGGCATTGACGACGATGAGAGTTCGATCTTTGAATGCGCAACGGATTTCGGAATCCGTGCCGTGTTGCAGGGCATTGCGCAAGACGTTGCCGATCACCATCGACACCATGCTGTCCGGGGCCGGCACACGCAGCGATGTAGGCACGTCTTCCACGACCACTCGCTTGGCGGGGAAAGCGGCACTTTGATCCTCGATGGACTGCCGAAGCGTTTCGAGCACGTCGCATTGATGTTCGTCGTAAGCGACGGGCTCCGGCTCCCTGGCTAAACTCAAGAGCGCGGTCGTAAATTCGCTCATGTCCCTAACGGCGCGTTCGATACGCGCGAGCGGCGCATGCGCCGCGCTGCCGGCGGGGTGCTGTTGCGACAAAAGCTCGACCGCTCCCTGAATGACCGAGAGCGGCGTGCGCAGTTCATGACTCGCCGTCGACGTGAACGATTGTTCGCGCTCGACGAATCCGTCGAGTCGTTCGAGAAACGTGTCGACCGACCGCGCAATCGGCGCCAGCTCATTGTCGGTAAATTCGCCTGCAATTCGAATTTGCCGCTGGCCGGGATCGATGCTCGACAGGCGGTCGGCGAAGCGGTGGATCGGATCGACCAGCTGGCGCGACAATCGAAACGCCGCCCAGGTCGTCAGCAAGAGCGCGCCAAAAACGCCGCCAATTAACACCGATAGCGCGATGCGTTGCGCGGATTCGAGATCGGTGACGTCGTAGGTAATATAGAATCGCCCGAATTCGCTATCGCGTACCAGAACGCGCCACGAACGTCCGTCGCGCCGCACGCTTCGATAAATGCCGGGCTTCAAGCGGGCGATATCGCGCGGCAATTCCGATAAATCGCTCGATCGGTAGATATGGAGCGCGGCAGAACGCAGGGGTTCTGCCGTGGGGTTGGCGCGCAATCGCTGCTCGTAGTGCGCCAGTTCTTCGGCGAGCAAATCGTAATTGGCGTTTTCTTCCATCCGTTGCACGGTGAAGTGCGCCAATACGGCGACCAAAACGCCCGTCACCGTCACCAACGCGAGCATGGCGGTCGCGATTCGACGGCTCAGGCTCAGTGGCTGGCCGAAGAACGGTTGACCGAAGAAGGGTTGTTTAAGGGGCCACTTCATTTTGCAGAGCCAAACGGTAGCCGGTGCCGTGCACGGTGTGCAGCAATTTAGCGTCGAAGTTCTTGTCGAGCGTATTGCGCAGCGCGTGCATGTGCGCACGAATGACATCGGCGCTCGGCGCCGGAGCGCCCCAAAGCAATTGTTCGATCTCCTCGCGCGTCACTACTCGATGCGTGTTCTGCATAAGCAACAGCAGAATGCGGCGGGTGGTTGGATTGAGCTTGAGCGCTTGTCCCCCGCGCGTCGCTTCGAGGGTGTCGACATCAAAACGCAGATCCGCCACCGAGAGCGATTGCGACGGCGCGGGCTGTGTGCCGCGGCGCGCGAGAGCCGTGAGTCTTGCAGAGAGCTCCAGGAGAGAAAAAGGCTTTACCAGGTAGTCGTCTGCTCCCGCCTCGAAACCGGCAATCTTATCGCTCAAAAGATCCTTGGCCGTGAGCATGAGGATCGGCGTATGGTGACCTGCCGTTGCACGTAACTGCCTGCAGATGGATAACCCATCGATGTCGGGCAGCATCACGTCCAGCACGATCGCATCGAAGTGCTGGGACTTTGCGAGCTGCAATCCCGTGACGCCGTCGATAGCGACCTCGACACTGTCGCTTCGCGCACCGAAGTATTCGGCGATATTGGCGGCGATGTCGCGATGGTCTTCGATGAGCAGAATGCGCATGGGAGCATTGTAACGAGGGATGGCTACCGATGATGATGCGACTTGCGTCGTACGAACGAAAGCCGCTTACTGGCATACTGGCTGGAAGGGAAGATAAAGAACGTTCACGTGTCGATAGCAGATTCCACTCACATTCTTGCCGGTAGCCGGTAGCCGTCATTCAGCCACCCCCATCAATTCGCCTAAGCCGATGTCCCGCACACTCGACACTACGCCCGCCGCCGACGGTTTCCACATGCCCGGTGAATTCGAGCCGCACGGCGGTTGTTGGATGCTATGGCCGGAGCGCCCGGACGTATGGCGGCTAGGCGGAAAGCCGGCACAGCAAGCCTTTGCGTCCGTTGCGGCAGCCATTGCCACCAGCGAGCCTGTGACGGTCGGCGCATCCCGTCAATCGTACGCAGCAGCCCGCGCGCTGCTGCCTGCGGCGGTGCGGGTCGTTGAAATGTCGAGTGACGACGCGTGGATGCGCGACGTGGGGCCGACCTTTGTCGCGAATGAAGTCGGCGATCTGCGAGGTGTCGATTGGCGCTTCAACGCCTGGGGCGGTAAGAAGGGTGGACTGTACAAAAATTGGGAGTGCGATGAGCGAGTCGCGCAAAAGGTGCTTGAGATCGAACGGCGCGATCGCTACGTCGCCCCTTTGGTCATGGAAGGCGGCGCGATTCATGTCGACGGGCAGGGCACGGTGGTGACGACGGAAGAGTGCCTGCTCAATGCGAACCGCAATGCGTCGCTCGATATCGGCTCGATTGAAATCCTCCTGCACGAATATCTCGGCGCCACCACAGTGATTTGGTTGGGGAAGGGCGTCCCGAACGATGAAACGAACGGACACGTCGACGAGCTTTGCTGCTTCGTCAAACCCGGCGTCGTGCTGTTGACCTGGACGGACGACAAGCGCGATCCCTTGTACCCCATCTGCCGCGATGCGGAGCGACGGCTGCTCGAATCGCGCGATGCGCGCGGCAAGAAGATTCAGGTTCACCGATTGCTGCAACCCGGACCCTTGCGTGTCTCCAAGAAAGAAGCAGCCGGTATCAAACGAGCACGCGGCACCATGCCGAGGCGCGCCGGCGATCGACTCCCTGCGTCCTACGTCAATTGTTATATCGGCAACGGCGTCATCGTCATGCCGCTGTTGGATCAGCGTTACGATGCCGAGGTTGCTAAAAGATTGCAGGCGTTGTTCCCGCGGCGACGAATTATCGGCGTCGAAGCACGCGAGATATTGCTAGGGGGAGGCGGAATTCACTGCATTACGCAGCAAGTGCCGAACGTCAGTTCGGCATCCCGACGAAAGTCGGGATCCATTCGGTGAGTCAGTTCGGCATCCCGACGCACTGGAAATTGCTCCTGCATTTCTGATCTACAGGGACGTAGTGAATGCAGGTGTTGCAGGAGCATTCACCTGCCAGCATGACCTTCGTCCCTGAAGGCCTAAAGTCGGGATCCATCCGATAACGATACAAAACATGGATACCGGCCTTCGCCGGTATGACGAAAGCGCGTTCTAATTACCAACGCTTCCCCACGCTCATCGTAAACGTGACGTCCGGCGATGCTTCGACCTGGATGTCTTCGGCAACGCCGATTTGCAGCCGCCACTTCGACGGAAAAACGTAATCGCCGCCGAAGGTGAGAATGAGTGCCTCGCCCATCAGGTCCATTCCGGTCGATTCGAAGGGTGCGCCGTGTCCGTCGAGTTGCAGGGTGAAGGTAAGTTCGCGCGTGATACGGTAGTCGGTGCCCACCATGGCGAGCCATCGCATGGATTTTCGATGCTCGGGCAGCGGTTTGTCCGAGTCGCTGAAATGCACGCCGGCATGACCGAACAATTCGAAGTGCTTTCCGGCCGTGAACGAATGGGCAATGGCCATCGTTCCGGTTACCGTGTCCGTGCCGGTGAGTTTATCGGCATCGCCGGTTGGCAATGTGATCGCCGACCAAACGCTGGTGGCGCTTTTCTCCTTGGCTTGGATTTGCCAACCCGCACTTAACGTCAAGTCGCCGACAGCGGAGAGTGAAGTGTCATGATGGTCGAGTCGAACATTGCCGCTGCGTCGGTAGTCGATGCGCAGCCGATCGCGCTGTAGCTGAGAGCGATCGCCGTTGAGTAAGCCGAAGAAGTCATGCCAGCGTTCGATGGCACTGTCGAGCATACCGGCGCTCGTAGAGCGGTAGGGAAGCTCGGCTCGAAGGACCAGCCGTTCGTTAGGAGCACGTTCGATGCCCAGCCGCCATTCGCGGCTTTCGGCGTCGACAATCAGAGTGTCCGCGCCGGATTGTTGTAGGGCTGCCGTGCTGCTCCAATTCAGCGTTAACTGCGCCGCGGTTTGCCTAGGCGGAGGCAGGTGTGCCGGTGCAGAGAACGAGAAGCCGCCGAGCAATGGATTTTGATCCGTGCTTGGAAAGGGCGCGGCCGCCGCGTTTAGGGCAGCGAGGAGCAAGCCCGCGCCCATCGCCGTACCAATGGGCGTTCGAACTAGAACCACACGGAAATAAAGAAGCGCGCGACCACGGCGTCTTCGCTGTAGAGCGGTTCTTGTCCGACTGGGTACGGATTCGAAGTGAACTGCAATTTACTCAGGCGAGCGTCGCGAAAATCTTCGAATTTGAAATTGATGTAGTCGACGAATAGGTTGACCGAGCCCTTGTTCAGCCAGGAGTTCGTCCAGTTTTCGAGTTGGGTAATGTCGTAGCTCACGCCGACGTGCACCGACTGATCGTTCATCGTCGCAAGATTTCGATCGCGCGCGGCGAAGTTTTGGAAGTTGGGGCGCGGAAATAAATCACTGAAGAAGTCGGCGTGCTCTTGGCTGTGATAGCGGAACGAGCCTTCGAACGTCCATTCTTTCCACGGGTGCACATAGCCGATTTCGGCGGTTTGCGCCGCGATGCCCCAGGTGTCGGTGAAGTAACGAAACGATCCGAATGCCGCCGCCCGGTAGGGAAAGTAATAGCGGCCGTCGATGGCAAAAGCGTTGGTGGTGCGCGTACGCGGATATATCTCTTCGGCAAACTGTTCCAATCCAGTGAGCGACAAATAGCGGTAGGCGCGATAGGGATTGCTAAGCTGGCCTTCGTGAGTTTGCGATTCGTAATTCAATCCGAGAATAAGGTGCTTTGTGATGATCTGCGAAAGGCCGACCCGGTAACTACGGTGATCGACGGGCCTTTCGCCGAATACCGAGTCGTTCTTAAGAACGCCATTCTCCTTCACGTTCTTCTTCACTTTGTCCCACGCGCGCGTGTAGCCGAGGCTAATGGTCGTTAGATCGCCGAACATATCTTCACTGATGCCGACGGCGGCCGTTTGCGCGTTGTAATCGCTTTCGGCGCTGTCGATATAGCTCACGTTGTAGGTGGTCTTGCCGCGCAGATAGTCGACGCTCATGCTCTTCTGCGTGCGCTCTTCGTGGTATTCGCTTGCGCCGAGCACTTGGACGTCGATAGATGCGCTCGTAACCATGTCCACATAGTAGTTACCGGATACCGAGAACTTCTCGCCGAGTTTCTTTCGGACCAATAACGAGGGCCCGTCGACGCTGACATTGCCGCCGTGGTAGCTGTGATACATGAGATCGCCGCGGTCTTCCGGCAAGACGCCCGCGCGGATGGAGGGAGTCAGTAGGAAGGCCAGCGCTGTGCAGGCAAGTTGAATCGACGGGTGGGCGTGATGCTTGTGCATTTCTGATTAGTTACAGCCGCAGCCGCCGCCCGCGCTTCCCGAAGCGCCGCGCGCACCTTCGCGCACTTCGTAGACGTGATGCATGTACTCGTTAGCTACCGGATCGCGCGCCGCCGACATGATCGGGTCAGCCAGCGCGGCGCGTTCGTACGGTTTGACCCAGGGTTCGATGTGGCCGCAGGCGGAGGCCGCGAACCCAAGCGAAGAGACGATGAGGCTTCTTGCCAGTCGCCGGTAGCCGGTAGCCGGTAGCCGCTTTGTCATCTCATCACTCCTTCAACAACGCCCGGATCTGGTCCAGATACGCGCTTTCGTCGCCGGCCTTGTAGCCGCGATGAACGTTGCGGATGTTGCCTTTGCGGTCGATGAACACGCTCATCGGCATCACCTCGCCGTACTGCGCATACTGATTGCGGACGACATGCTTTTGATCGAGAAGAATCGGAAAGGTAGGCGACATTTTAGCCTTGGCGAGCCACGCTTCGGCATCTTTCACGTCTTCGTCGACGTTGACGCCTAGAAGCGTAAAGCCAAGCGGCTTGTATTTCTTGGCCAGTTGTTCGAGCAACGGCATCTCCTGTCGGCACGGCCCGCAATAGGAAGCCCAGAAATTGATCATGACCACTTGGCCTTTGAGCTTGCTTAACGACATCGATCCGCCGGCGCGCATGGGTAGATTGAAATCGGGGGCGGCTGGGGAGCTGCCGGCCAGGGCAATCGATGCGAAGCCGAAGACTAACGCAAGCAGGAGCGAACGCGCGAGATTCGAAGCATTGAACTGTCGCATGACACTGACACCTTCTGAGGAGGACACCCGCCATCCTCGCTCAGAAGAACACCGTCAAACCGAGACTTCCTTCAAGGTTATGCGCGACTTTCTTCTGACCCACCAGGCTCGAGTCCATATCGAACAAGTGGTCGCGGAAGTCGAAGTGCGCTGCAATGAAATCGTTGAATAGAACCCGATACCCGACGCCGGCGTTTGCCGTAAAGTGATTGTCGCCCGCGAACTTGGTTCCCCCTATGCCGACCGTGAGATAAAACGCGCTGTTATAAGCACGGCCTTTGCCGACGAAGATTTCGCCCGGCAGCGCATTCCAGCCTGCATTGAGTGCGTAATAGGTGTACTTGCGTCCGGCATCGGTTAAAAGCCGCGCCCGTGCCAGGCGTTCGTAGCTGGTCGAGTCGCCTTTAGCTTGACCGACCGAGCCCTCCAAAAAGAAATCCTCGGTGATGTGATAGGTGAGACGCGCACCGTACAAAGCTCCGGTGCCGAAGTCCTCGATGCTGAGAATGCCGGCATACGCGCCGATCTCGAAATCTTCGTTGTCGATCGCCGGAACCTTGATATTGCGTCGTTCCACTTTTGGATCGATCACGGGTTCGTTCGCTGCCTCGGGAACCGTTTGTTCCGTCTCCGATCCGAGCGGCGGCGGCGCATCGTTCTTCCCGAACCATCCGCGTATCGTGCTGCAGCCGTTCAAGCCGAATGCGAGGACGAAAATTAGAAGAAGAACGCGAGTCCTAGTTTCCATTCGTGTATTTCCTCGTTGTCGTTACGGGTAGTGAACACCACATCGCCGCGATATTCAAAGCGCCACAAAAAACGCCGGGCGATGTAGCCGCGTGCGCCGGCAGTTACGTATCCAAGTTGATCGGTTCGATCCGCCGCTCGAACTAGCGTGGACCGGGGCGATGTCTTGATCACGCCCGTGCCGATGCCGACGTAGGGGCTAATCCACCACTCCGGCGCGAAGGTGTGATTGATGCCGATCGATCCGATGAGGTTGTCCGAGCGGCTGCCGATTGCGTTTGCCACCGCGAGTTCGGTGGTCAGGTGTTCGCTGATGCCATATCCCGTGAAGATCGAGATCAAGCTCAGGCCGCCAAAACGTCCGGCGAAAGCGCCCCCTTCCCAGCGCCGCGTGCTGAAGTCCTGGCGTGTCGGTTCGGGGATGTCGATGGGCTCGCCGGAAACTTCCAGCGTGGCGACCATTTGTTCGCGCGCTACCCAGCCCTCGATTTGCCGTTCGGTCCGTACGTAAAACCAATCGGTGCGGCGCTTTAAAATATCGACTTTGTCGTCGCGGCCCACGACGTGGAACACCGGATAGCCGACACCGGGGCCGGTATGCATTTCCAAGTAAGGGTCGGCTACGACGGCTTGACGCAGCGGATCTTTCGCGAACCAATGCTTCGGATTGAAGTTCGAAAGAAAGCCGTCGGCTCTTGCCGACGTTGCGGCGAGCCCTTGGAGCAGCAGCGCTCCAAGGCAAAGGGTCAGCCAGTCGCGCACCGTCAATTTTCGGGGGCGAGGAACGGATCGTTGTAGTACTGCGCGCCGATGTCGAGCCACTCGGATATCAACCGTTGTTCCGCTACTGAGAGAAAACCCGCATGGCTCGCCGCATTCACTGCCGTGAAGAACCGCGAGATGCGCGCATTTGCCGCTGACATCGACCCGCTGACGACTTGGAATTGAATACATACGCCGGTCGTCGGGTCGGTCTGCAAGCACACGTCTTGCAGCGTCATAGTAGCATTTAGTTCTTGAGCATTATGATTAAACAGCAGTTTTTGATATGACGTGTAGCGTTCGGGCACGTCTACGGATGCTGTATTGGACAAATCCAATTGGCCAGCCGGCACTTGAGCCTGGTTCATTCCATTTTGCGGCGCGTGGCAAGTGGTGCACTTGTTGTTTGCCGTGCCGGAGATGCGATCCAAATCCCACAGCGGCTGTATATGAGTTGGATAGTTGATCACGACGCGACACGTGCCGCCCCAATTGCGCTCGCAGGCCGGAGACGTGGGGGCTGGTGTGCCAAGCGTCGTTTGGCATACGTGCTTAATCGTCGGATCGCCGGCGTCGTTCGCAATGTCCGTTGCGCCTGCCGAATAGCAGTAGTCGAAGCTCGCATCCTTCGCTCGACCGGCGGTCACCGGATTGGTCCAAAGATCGTTGTAGATGACGTCGACGCTGAGCGAACACGCTGAAGGTCCCGGCGTCAGGAAACACATCCTGCGCGCGCGTGCTTGCGCCATGGTTTCGCTTGCATTGCCTTGCAGCGCCGAATCGGTGTTGGGGAATAAACCCGACGCCGGAGCGCCCGGGTTTACCGAAGCGAAAAGGTTCGAGCGTCCATGCGATCGCGGGTTCGCCGTGGGCGAGTTCGGCGTATGGCAGCCATTGCAAGTCATCACTTCGCCGACTTGAACCTGCAGCCAGTTCCGATGCAGCGGACTAATGCGGCGCGCGTTGCGATCGATCATCGTCAATTGAATGGGTACGTTTGCCGGCACGCGCACGCGCACGGAACCGTCCGGCTCGATCGGCGCGTAGCCTAAAATCTCGCGCATGAACCGTCCGGTCGGCCCAAAGGCGGTGTTATCGATATCGCGAACGTCGTCGTCCGGAAGCGAAACGGCCTTTTCGACTCGTAAGAACGCGGCGGGGCGAGTCGTGACCGAGGCATTCGCTGGATTGCGGATGCCCGTAATGCCACCCGGCGCGCTGTCCATGCCGTCCAGATCGTAGACGCTTTTGATGTCGATGATGCCGGATGCTTGCGTATTCAGCGTCTGCGCATAGTCGAGGCCCGCAACGCGGTCCAAGATGACCGGGGGGATCGTACGCGGAGCCGCCGCCACGACATCGCCATAGATGAACCCTTCTTCCGGCAGCACGATGGGGATCTGCGTGCCTTGGCTTAAGTCATAAATGTAAATTCCATAGAGGGGGGCAGCGGCCATCAGCGTCGGGTCGGCCAGATTCCGGTCGGTGCAGGGAAGCTTGAGCGCAGCAGGATCGAATTCCGCGTTGGGGTCGTATTGACCGGCTGTATCGAGCGGAATCGTCGTGAGCCGACACTGGCTCCAGCTCACGAGCAGACGGTTCGAGCCGTCGGGCAAGGGATAGGCCGATCGATAACGACCGCCTGGCGAATAGCCGGGATCGTTCGTCCTCGTCGTTTCCGGATTGGTATAGACGGTGGTGGCAGGTACGCGCGCGAAAGCCGGTCCGCTCATTCCCGCGTTCGGCAGGGTCGGCTGAGTGTTTTCAACGTAGGTGCTGAGGTCGATGCTGACTAAGTCGCCCGCTTCTTCGGTGCCGGTAAATGGCCGGATCAATGCCAGAATGCGTCCGTCCTGCAGCTGGCGCGGCGATAAAAATTGAACGACATTGTTGGTCAGCGGTATACCGTTCGGCGTCGCCGGGCGTACCAGTCCGATGGCATGCGTTGCGTTTTGCTTGCCGTACAACAACTCGAGTCCGGAGCCGTCCGGGTTCATTTTATAAAGCGCAACATGGTCGGTGTTACCGGCACCGTCCCAGCGGCTAAACACGATTTGCCCGTTCGACATGACGGCGGAATCGAGATCGTGACTTTGATTGAATGAAATTTGGCGAATGCCGCCGCCGTCCTTGTCCATGATGTGCAGGTTCAACGCCGGTTCCTGATCGTTCTCGTCCTGCGCTTGATACTGAGGTTTGTTCTCGTCGAGTAGGACGGCCTGCGCCGTGCGCTGGCGCGACGACGAAAATACGATGCGGCCGTCCGGCAAGTAGTGCGGAAACCGATCGTTGAATTTCGGGGCATCGTTGCTCGGTGCAGGCGGATCCACCAGCAAGGGGCGCAACGTGGCCGACGGAATGTCGTATTCGTAGATGTCCCAGCTCTGCCGTTGGTTTTGCTCCTGCGTATTCGGGCGGAACGGAAACCGCATCGCGAAAATCACTTTCCTGCCGTCGAAGGAGACATCCACGTCGCGGACGTCGCCAAGTCCCTTGGTCAGTGCACCGGTCAAGTTGGTTTCAACCGCGCTTGGACTTGCGCTCGCTCGCATATACAAATCGACGCCCGAATCGAAGACACGCGTTCGCAGCACATTGGGCGGCCTTTGCATTTGGGACTGGCGCGTGGGCACCGGACGTTTCGTGTAGAAAATCGGGAAATCTACGGTGATCGGGTCCGCGCCTTGTCCTTGGCCGGTGCCAAGGGTGATTTGATCCGATCCGGGATCGCCGCCGCCGCAAGCTCCGGCAAGCGCAGCGACGCTGGCGAACAAGGCGACGCGTTGCAGTCGCAGACGTGCGGGAAATGCATTCTTGGGTTCGATGTTAGCCATGATGACCATCGTGAAAAACGCTTGCTCGTGGTTGCTGCAGATTCCTCTGCTCAGGTTCGGTCTTACGTCCTCTATGCCGCGCCTCTACATAATTCGCGACACGACATAGTGATTGGCGACATATTCCGCAGTCCGTTAACAACTTCACAGATGTCTGCACGCCAATCGGCTCTGCTATGCGCAGTCGATTTCGTACCGACCGAATCTTGTGTCCTTGTCGTCTTGCGAAGTGACGTTCTACTGTGACGAACTTCACAAGCGAAGCTGCTTCTACTGTGCGCCAAGACTATACGCACGACTGTTTTGACGGTAGCTGTCTGCACCTACCGACGTCTGGCTGGTGAGACAGTTACGAGCGTTGTTGTCGGTGCGTATATTGCGCCGCCAGTGGAAGTGGGCCAGTGGAAGCGGACCAATTGAAGCGGATGTGCGAAGCGGATTTAGTGAAACCGATGAGAGTGGGACCGGTCGCCGCTAAGGATGAACTGCCACGAGGGCAGGGCGAAAAACGTTTTTGTTGACGACTTACGAGAGTTGGTAGGCTATGAAACTTAAGAAATTGCCCGGCAAATCTAGCCTGGCTGGCGCGATGGCGCTGGCACTGGGGTTGACCCTCGCGGGGTGGCAAAGTTCTGCGCTGGCCGACGCGCGCACGCAGGCAAAGCGCCTCCACGACCGTATCGCCGGCGTGCCGCCGAACGACGCGGTGCTTACGCAAATGGCGGCGTACATTACGGGCGGCAATAACATTGCCGCGGCCGCTTTGGCGACCGACAACAGCGCGTTCTATAACGGCACGCTGAAAAATTTCGCCGCTCCTTGGACGAATCGCGATTCGGACATTTTCGTTTCGCTCAATGACTACACCGCGACCGTCATCGGCATGGTTCGCGACGACGTACCGTTCAATACGGTGCTGTCGGACGACATTTTGTATGTGGGCAGCGGGGTCTCGCCGGCCTATTCGCCGTCGAACAATGCGCACTATCTCGCGATGGAAGCCAACAATGCGGATTTGAAGACGGTGCTCACGCGCACGACGCAATCGTCGCTGACCGGAATTCCCTCGTCGGCGACCGCCGGTATCTTTACGACTCGCGGCGCCGCCAAGTCGTTCTTCGTCGCAGGTACCAATCGAGCGATGTTCCGCTTCACGATGTTGAATCACTTGTGCCACGACATGGAGCAAGTGCATGACACCTCGCGAGCGCCGGACCGCATTCGGCAGGACGTGAGCCGCAGCCCCGGTGGCGATAGCCGCGTCTTCTTGAACAACTGCGTGGGGTGCCACAGCGGCATGGATCCGATGGCGCAAGCGTTTGCCTATTACAACTACAACGAGACCGATGCCGCCAACGATGTCGGGCAGATCGAATACACGCCCGGCGTCGTGCAGCCGAAGTACCTGATCAATTCCGACAACTTCAAGCCTGGCTTCGTGACGCCGAACGACAACTGGGAGAACCGCTGGCGCCAGGGCAACAACCAACTCCTGGGCTGGTCGTCGTCGCTTCCCGGCAGCGGCAGCGGTGCGAAGTCGATGGGCATGGAGCTCGCTAACAGCGACGCCTTTGCGCAGTGCCAAGTCGAAAAAGTTTTCAAGCGCGTTTGTTTCCGTGCGCCGAGCGATACCGCGGACCGTACTGAAGTGACGCGCATCGTCGGTGTCTTCCGATCCAACAACTACAGCCTCAAACGAGTGTTCCAAGAGGCTGGCGTCTACTGCATGGGGCAATAAGCCATGAAGCACGAGTCCATGATTTCTCAATTGCCCGCCAAGCTTCGCTTAAGCGTAGTCGCGTCGATGTTGTTGGTGCTGAGCGCCTGCGGTGGCGGTGCGCCTACGACTCAGAACCAACAGACTTCGCCCGGATCGGCGAGTGCGAATGACTATAAGGGTCCGACCGCTGCCAATGGCGACGTCAGTGCGTTTCAAATCAACGTTTGGAACAATTTGCGCGACGATAGCCGTTGCGGTACTTGCCACAACGCAACGCAGTCTCCCCGCTTCGTACGCTCGGACGATATCAATCTCGCTTATCAAGAGGCGAATACCGTGGTCGATTTGACCAATCCGGGGTTGTCGCGCATGGTCGCCAAGGTGGCCGGCGGACACCACTGCTGGGAAACCAGCAATTCGGTTTGCGCTACGCAGCTTACAAATTGGATTACGGCATGGGCGAACGTAACGGCCGGTGGCGGGGGCAAAACGATCCAACTCGTTGCGCCGACGTTGAAGGATCCCGGCGCCAGCAAGGCTTTCCCGCTCGATCCGAGCTTGTTCGCCACCACCGTTTATCCCGTGCTTGTCGATGCGGATAAAGGCAATTGCGGCCGCTGTCACTCGGCCGATTCCACCACCAAGCAGCAACCGTACTTCGCAACGAAGCCCGCTACGAACTCGCCGGCGGACGTCGCCGCTGCGCTAGCAACCTCGTACGCGCAGGTGCAGCCGAAGATCAATCTCGACGCGCCCGCAAGTTCTCGCTTGGTCGTGCGCCTACGCGACGAATCGCATAATTGCTGGCGCGTGAACGGCGCGACCGTCGTTAGCTGCGTGGATAGTTCGAAGATGATGGAAGACGCGATTGTCGCCTTCGCGAACGGAATCACCGTTACGCCGATTCCGGCGCAGTGGAAGGTCAGTAAGTCGCTGACGATGTACGACGGCACGGTCGCGAGCGGCGGTACGCGTTATGACAACAACGTCATCGCGATGTATCAATTCAAGGAAGGCAATGATCCCGATCCGAATGCCCGCTTGATGGCGCATGACACGAGCGGTATCGATCCGGCGGTCCATCTCACGCTGTCGGGCGGCTATCAGTGGGTCGGCGGTTGGGGCATTCAATTCACGGGCGGTAAAGCGCAAGGCTCGACGACCGCGAGCAAGAAAATCCGCGACATGATCGTCTCGACCGGCGAGTTCTCGATCGAAGCGTGGGCCGCGCCGGCGAACGTGACGCAAGAGGAGTCGCGTATCGTGACTTACTCGGGCGGCTTGACCACCCGTAATTTCATGCTCGGTCAATCGCTCTATAACTACGATTTCTTCACGCGCAGCAGCGTGGACGCGTCCGGCATGCGTCAACTGTCGACGCCCGACGCACAGCGCGCTCTACAAGCGACGCTGCAGCACGTCGTCGTAACTTATAGCCCGGGAACGGGACGGCGCATCTACGTGAACGGCGCGTACACGAATACGATGGATCAATCGGTGGGCAACCTGGCTAACTGGGACGACGCTTTGGTGCTGATCCTTGGCAACGAGGCCGGCAACAACCGTCCTTGGTACGGCACGCTGAAGATGGTGGCGATACACAATCGCGCCTTGACGGCCGCGCAAATCAAGCAGAATTTCGATGCCGGCGTCGGCGAAAAATACTTCGTGCTGTTTAGCGTCAGCCACTTGGTGAACGTACCGCAAGCCTACGTCATGTTCGAGGTGAGTCAGTACGATAGCTATGCCTATCTATTCAAAGATCCGAAGTTCATCAGCCTCGATCCGACGGCATTGCCGGGCACCATCCCGATCAAGGGCATGCGCATCGGCGTGAATGGCGCCGAACCGGCGGTGGGCCAGGCCTACAAGACGCTCAATACGACGGTGACGGACTCGATTTACAGCTCGGTCGGCGGCGCGAGCCTGTCGAGCGTGGGCACGATCATCGGGTTGGAGCGCGGTCCTGCGGCCGACGAATTCTTCCTCACCTTCGAACAGATCGGTACCAACGTCGATGCACGAACGGAGCCGGCGCCGTTGACTCCCGCCGTGCCGTCGAATTCGCCGCGGCCGTCGGATATCGGGGTTCGCACCTTCGACGGCATCAACGACACGCTGTCGCAGGTGACGGGCATTAGCAAAAATGCGAGCGGTCCGAAGGCGACCTTCGACAATTTGCGCCGTGGATTACCGGCGACCGCCGATTTCGGCTCGTTCCTGTATTCGCATCAGATGGGGGTCTCGCAGTTGGCGATCACCTATTGCAATGCGCTCGTCGACGACACGACGGGAATTCGTACGGCCTTCTTCGGCGCGGGAATCAATGCCGCCTTGGCTTCGAATCTCACGCTGCAAGCGGACATCGATGCCGTGATCAATCCGATCGTGGACAAGGTGGCCGGCATCGGCGTCAGCAATCAGCCGAGCGTGGCGTTGCGAGCCGAGTTGCAAGGGCTCATTGCTAATACGAGCACGACGGGTTCGGCAGGCCGTTCGCTGGGACTGTGTGCCGGCACGAACTCCTGCGGCGGCACGCGCACGGCGACGGCGATTAAAGCGGCTTGCGCAGTGGGTTTGGGTTCAGCCGTCATGCTTGTCAATTGATGCTTGTGAGTAGCGCCAGATAAGTTAGAGCAGATAAGTTAGAGAGAGACTCCTCATGATTATTCGATCTGGAAAGAAGCGTCCGCTGGGAATCGACGAACCGCTGCGGCACGAAAGTCACAAGCGACCGGTGACGCGTCGCGACTTCCTCTCGCAGGGCTTTACTACGGGCGTTGGGACAGTCGTCGCGCCGTCTTTGCTTGGCGCGCTCGCTTTTCCACAGTGGGCCGGCGCCGCGCTTTCCGGCGCCGTGGACGATTTACGTCTCAACTACTGCCAGATCACCGGCGGTAACGGCAAGGTGCCGTTCATTGCCTTCGATTTGGCGGGCGGCGCCAACATTGCCGGTTCGAACGTGTTGACCGGTCAAAACGGCGATCAGCTTAATTTTCTATCTACTGCGGGCTACTCGAAGCTCGGTATTCCCGGCACCATGGTGCCGAACGCCAACGTAGCGGGCACTACCTTCGTCGATACGCGTTTAGGCCTGGCATTCCACAGCGACAGCGCGTTTCTGCGCGGGATGATGACCAAGATTTCGCCTGCGACAGCCGCCAATATCAATGGATTCGTGATTCCGGCACGCTCCGAAAACGATACCAGCAACAATCCGCACAATCCGATGTACGGCATTGCGAGGGCGGGCGCCAAAGGCGAATTGCTGACGCTGATCGGCTCGCAGAATTCGGACTCGGGCGGCAATTCCATGGCGCCGGCGATGATGATCGATCCGACCAATCGACCGACGAAGATCGATCGAACGTCGGATGCGCGTGCGCTGATCGATACAGGCGACTTGAGCACGCTGTTCCCGGGACCGACAGGTCAGGCGGACACACGTGCCGTCATGGAAGCCATTGCGATGGTTAGCAAGCAGAAACTCGATACTCCGGGAGTATCGACCTTGTTGTCGCCCGCGTCGGCCGACGACGATGCCAAGAAGCTTGCGAAGTGCGCGTACATTAAGACGGCATACCAAACTGACCGCTACGCAACGGGCGCGGACGTCGTCGATCCGACGAAAGACACGGCGATTACGGGCGGCACGACGCCGATTTTCACGACTGCTGATTTTGGCAACGGCGAGTACAACAAAACGGCGGCGGTGATGAAGCTCGTTGTCGGCGGATTTGCGGGTGCCGGAACCATTTCGATGGGCGGCTTCGACTATCACACCGGTGATCGTTCGACAGGCGAAGCACGCGACTTCCGTGCCGGCGAGTGCATGGGCGCATGCTTGGAATATGCAGCGCGGACCGGCAAGCCGTTAATGCTGTACTGCTTTAGCGACGGCTCGCTAAACAGCAACGGCATGCTCGACAATTCCACCGGTGGTCGCGGTAAGGGCCAGTGGACCGGCGACAACCAATCCACGGCCGCTTCCTTCGTATTGGTTTACAGCCCAACGGCCAAGCCCGTCATGGCTCGTAACCAAATCGGATCGTATTCGCCCAACGGCGACGTCTTGAATAACTCGAGTCCCGCCGCGAATGCAGTCAACTTGCTCGTCGAGACCGTCATTCTCAACTACATGGCATTGCACGGCGAAGAAGGAAACTTCCAGACCTTGTTCCCGACCTCGGGGTTGAGTACCGCACAGATGAGCGCCGTATTGGCGGCAACGCGTATCGTCTAGCCGCGGTTTCTTAGCTCGTACTGGGCTCTCAACGGAGTTCATGCAGATCGCAGCTCGATGGCGGTCTGCATGAGGGTCATCGCAAAAGAATCATTGCAAAGGAATTGTCGCAAAAATTATTTCGCAAGATTATTTGCCGTCGGGCGCCGTCAATTCGACCAAGAACGAACTTGCCGGAGTTGTGGCTCCATTGGCTCCGTCGGTAGGCGTTTCATCGATGGATATGGAAATTTCGTAAACACCTGGTGAGAGTTTCGACGAGTCCAGATAGATCGGCACGAAGCCGTCTTGGGCCGGCTCGACACCGGTAACGGCCGCCAATTCAGGTAAGTCCGCGCTGTCGGCGCTACGCATTCCAATGCGATAGTGTCTCGATGATGCAGTCGTTTCCGGCTTGATTCGAAGTTCGATAGCCGCTTGCTGGCGGGGGAGTTGAATCGTTGCATCGTACGAGCTGGTTCGAGTTCGTTGAATGTAACGTGACTCTGCGATCGTAAGGTTCGGTTGAAGACTTCCTGTCAAGATCGACGTTAGGTTCGACGCCACGTTCGATCTGAGGGCCGATGGGGACGCCGCGATCATCGTGCGTGAGGTTCGATTCGCATTCATCCACAGGGCGCCGAGCAGCACGATAGCGGTGATCGATGCCGCCATCGACAACGGCAGCGAACGTCGCCACCAGGGTTTTTCGGCAAGCAACGAGCGAAGCTCTCCCGATTTCTGCAAATCCATCAGGCCCGATTTGAACTGCGCGGTTCTGTTTAACTCTTGCAGTATTTGCGGATGCTCAAGATAGTACGCCTCAAAAGCCTCACGTTCCGAATCGGAGAGCTGATCGGCGAGATATCTCGCGATCATGTCGTTGTCGTCGATCGACTGGCGGTTAATCGCTGTCATGGTGGGTAGATTTGCTGCTATATGGATATATGTCTTGACATTAGAATATGTGCCAGCCCGACAGAAAAATGATTGTCACGCACAATAGCGAGAGCAGGTCCGATCGGGTCAAGCCTTCCGATTCGAAGAGGGTTCTCATCCGTTGCCGGGCGCGAGACATTACTTGAGTGAACTGCAAGGCGGTCAGCCCAAGTTCCTTGCAGATAGCCTGTTTATCTTCTTCGTCGAGATAGAAGCGCTTGATGACTTCGCGATCTCGGGCGGAAGGCAGCGACTTCAACACCCGCAGAGTGGTTTTCTGCACCTGCGCGGCTTCGATTCCGTCGCTGTCGCAGGCGGATAGGAGTTCCATGACTTCGGTGCTTGACCGCATGTCTTCGCGATTATCGAAATTTCTCGATTGATTGCGAAGTAGGTTCATGCTCACCCTGAACACATATCCGCCTATGCGCTCGGGTTGGGTTAGGCGGCCCGCTTTCGCGTGCTCCAGGGCAATGGCTATCGCTTCGTTGACCAGGTCGGAGGCAAGCTCCCGATTCCTCGTTCTTCTATACACCAGAGAAACGAGCCCGCTGTATTTTGTTGTGATCAACCGTGCGATCTGAGCACGATCGACAAAACTTCCGTGATCCGGCTGTTCTTGTCGACCCGCATTTACGTCGACCTTCGCTATGAAAGGGGTGGGTGATTCCACGTAAGTACCGAAAGGATCAGTAGGCGATTGGGGGCGGTGGCGTCCAGTTTCCGATGGAAACGCCTCTTTCCCAAAAGCACGGGTAAGCAAAATTCGGATCGGTGACCATGGCTGCTACTGGACGCGTATGCAGCGCCGTCGTTGTTTCTTTGTCAATTTCATAAACCGTTCCGTAGGCAGGCTCGCCTCTTCATTCATGATGAGCGCGCAATGGATACTTGGTCTTCGATGTGAGCGACGCGTCTCGTGAAAAAATATTGCCTGTCGCTGGCGCATTTCGCAAGGTCACGACAGGTCTATTTGTGTGGCAACTATTGAACGGGTTGCACGCGCTAACCGCTCGTTAAGCGAGGTGGAGGTTGTCGGGGTCATCGGTTTAGAAGAGGTAGGGCAGGATGGATTCTCGGTAGGACTCTTGAATCTAAGCTCACAGGGATGCAGGGATAGTGCTAGGGCATTTCTTGTCTACCTCTTCTAAGCCCATGCGCTTTGTATGTGTCCGTTTCTAGCGTTGAAGATCCATCAATAAAGATCGATAAGGCGGTCGGCGAGGAAACGACTGGACGGAATCGAATTTATTTTGATGGGTTGCCGGAAACCTATGCAACGGGCGGGTTGTCGTATCCAGAGTAGCGAATATCTTTTCATCCTATCGGAGTCTGCGCGTGTGGCATCGTCGTGAAGGGTATTGGGAAGCCATGTACCTCTTTAGAGAGGAATTGAAGCGATCGTCCACGGTCAGCGACATCGAGATCGATGACACCGAAATCAATGACACCGAAATCAATGACACCGAGATCAGTGCCGTTGGCCTTCGCCGCGATCCCCGTCTCCGTGCGGAGTGTGGCCGCATTCGACAGACCTCAAGTTGCCTTCTATGTCGACAACGTGACGAGTGTCATTTCAACCAAAGCTAGTTAACCCAAACTAGTTAACCCAAAACTAATTAACCTGCCTAACCGGGTGGAGCGCGGGTGCGGAGCGACCGCCTGACGATCCCAACGGTGTCTGCCAACCGTTGGAAAATATTTTTCAATCGATAGGTTGATGCATGAACTCGCCTGCTGACGATTTTGAGATGGGCTTAAGTAGAGCCCGGTCCGCTCTTTGATTTTTTACGCGTCACGGCATGCGACTGCATTGGCTCATGAAAATCATGAAGAGAACGCGCGATGATCACGAGGCCGTGAGCGGCAAGATATTCCAGTCGACGTTTCTTTTCACACACCCGATAGTCTTTGACCGATTGCAGGTTTACCTGCATTGCATATCGTTTTTCCGCTACGTAGCATGCACGCTTTATGCGGCGGCAACCAAGATCGCACAATTTTCCAGGCGGCCTGCTGCAAAATTCTGTTTTCAATAGGCGACGGCTGGGTTATGAACGAGCCGACAAAGTCGCGCACATCCCAGGTACATCGATGGGCTTGATTTTGGGGAGACGGCGAAAGCTACGCCTCTCGCACGCCACGTTAAAAGCAGTGTGGTTTTCAGTTCACCGATTAATTTGTGGGGTATGAAAGTGGTTGTGTGTTCTAAGTCGATATCGGCGGTCGGTAAAGCCGTTGCGTATGGGGCGTTGCTCGTTGGGGCGTTCGCCGAGTCACCGGTCGTTGCGGCATTTCCATTACCCGTTGCGGCTCCATTAAAAGAAGTAACCGTGACCGCCACTCGTGTCGAGGCCGTGTCGTTCGATGTGCCTGCCTCCATTAGCAGTGTGTCGGCTGATGTATTCACGAACTCGCTGGGGGTCAATTTTGCCGACGATATGAGCGAAGTACCTGGACTGCTGGCGCGCAACCGCAATAACTATGCTCAAGATCAACAGGTGTCCATTCGTGGTTACGGTGCCGGTTCCACTTTTGGTGTCCGTGGCATACGCATCTACCAAGACGGAATTCCCGCAAGCAGCCCCGATGGGCAAGGCCAAGTCTCGCAATTCAATCTCGATTCGGCGGAACGCGTTGAAGTGTTGCGAGGTCCTTTTTCTGCGCTGTACGGTAATTCCTCGGGCGGCGTGATCCAGCTTTTCACGGCCAGCGGAAAGGAGCCTGGAGCGATTCGGGGCGGTCTCGTGGGTGGAAGCTTCGGCGCGATCCGTGCGAATGCGAACGTCAACGACAACATCGAGGCGTTTGACTACAACGCGAGCTTCACGCATTTCCAAATCGACGGGTTTCGCGATCACAGTGCGGCGCGCAATGAATCGTTCAACGCAAAGCTCGGCTACGCCATTAACGATGCAAACAAACTCACGCTGGTGGCGAACTTCATTTCGCGGCCGGACAGCGACGATCCGCTGGGTCTTACGCCGGCACAATTCAATGCCGACCCCGAACAGACCGACGCGGCGGCAATCAACTTCAATACGCGAAAAAGTTTGCAGCAGCAGCAGGTTGGGCTCCTTTATGACTTAACGCTGAGCAACGCTCAGTCGATCAAGGTAACCGGGTATGTCGGTAGCCGAACGGTCGAGCAATTCCTCTCGGTCGCCACCGGCGCACAAATTGCGGCGACAAGTTCCGGTGGGGTGATCGACCTCGATCGCGAGTATTTCGGCACCGATGCACGCTGGGCATGGGAAGGGGAGTTGGCGGGTCGGGCGCTCTCGCTAGTCGCCGGGTTGACCTACGACAAGCAAGACGAGCACCGCCTCGGGTTCAACAACTTCATCGGTGCGACGTTGGGTGTGAAGGGCGCGTTGCGCCGCGACGAGAATAACATTGTCGACAACGTCGACGAGTACGCCCAAGCCAGCTGGGAGATTGCCGAACAGTGGTCGCTGCTGGCCGGTATTCGCCATAGCAACGTGGGTTTCGAATCGGAGGATCACTACATCGTTGCCGGGAACGGCGACGACAGCGGAGCGAAGTCCTATGACGCCACGTTGCCGGTTGCAGGCATCCTGTTCAAGGCACGGTCCGATCTTCGTTTCTATGCGTCGTACGGACAGGGTTTTCAAACGCCGATCGTCGCAGAAATTGCGTATCGAGCCAGTGGCGGCACGGGATTGAACTTGGCACTGAATGCCGCGAAGAGCCGTAACCTCGAGCTCGGAACGAAGTGGCAGAGTGAGAGCTTCACCGCCGAAGCGGCGTTGTTCCAAGCGCGGACCAGTGATGAAATCGTGATCAACACCAACACGGGCGGCCGTTCAACCTACCAAAACAGCGGCCGCACGCTGCGTCGCGGTGCCGAGCTCTCGGCCAGTCATCGATTTGCCGACATGTGGCGCGCGCAACTTGCCTATACGTACTTGGACGCCACTTATAGCGATGCGTACTTGACGTGCACGGCGACGCCTTGCGCCGCCGCGAATGTACTCGTAAACGCCGGCAATCGATTGCCGGGAATCCCGAAGAACAATGCCTTTGCGTCGCTTCGCTTCGGCAATGAACTGGGATGGCACGCCTCTGCCAATGCCCAATACGTGAGCCGGGCGGCGGTCAACGACGTCAATACCGTGTTTGCACCGAGTTACTACTTAGTGGGCGTTGAAGGCGGGTATGACCTGGAAACCGATCGCTGGACGCTCGGCGGGTTCGTGAGAGTCAACAATGCTTTCGATAAAGATTACGTGGGCTCAATCATCGTAAACGACGGCAATTCGCGTTTTTTCGAACCGGGATCGCCCTTCGCTGTGTGGGCGGGTGTCAGCGTTTCGTATAAATGACGGTGTTAGCAGCTAGCTACTAGCAAGATATGGAACCATCTTCTGGTTACCGCTAAACGACGTGTTGTGTTGAGGGGCGAGCCAAGTTCTCGAGTTCATCTTCTGGCTAGTGCCTAGTTGCTAGCGGCTAGTAGCTTCTTACTTCCTCGGTAACGCGAACGCCACCACATAATCGCCGCGGGCCGTGCCGAGACCTCCATGGCCACCAGCGGCGATGACGACGTATTGCCGGCCGGCGAGTTCGTAGGTCATGGGTGTGGCTTGGCCGCCGGCCGGCAAGCGGCCCTTCCAGAGTTCTTTTCCGGTACTGATATCGAATGCGCGAAGATAATTGTCGGTCGCCGCGCCGATGAAGATCAGGCCGGAGGCAATCACGATCGGTCCGCCCATGTTGGGCACCCCGATCGTGCGCGACGGGATGAACCACGGCATGAAGTCGCGTGGAGAGCCGAGCGGGACTTGCCATAGAAGCGTGTTGCGCTGCAGATCGACGGCCGCGAGCGTTCCCCAGGGTGGGGCGGTGCAAGGTATGCCGAAAGGAGAGAGCAGAACGCCGCGCTGCAAGCGATACGGAGTGCCGTCGAGAGGCGCGTGTTCGGTCGGAATGGAGTCCGCGAGGTTGGCATTCGTATCCGGCGCGTTGCGCGGAACCAAGCGCACCACGGTGGGAAGATGATTGACGGCGGCGATCGCGATTTGCCGTTCGCTGTCGAAGGCAACGCCGCCCCAGTTGATTCCACCTGCATAGCCCGGTGATTGAATCGCTGCCTGAGTGCTAGGGGGGGCGAAGATACCTTCCGATTTGAGCGAGCGAATCAACTCTCGGCATTTGCCGCGATCGTAGAAGGTGAGTCCCCAGGCGTCTTCGGCGGTGATCGGTGCATGCGAAACCAGCGGGGGAGTCGTCGTGAACGGTTGCGAGGGTGACGTCCGTTCGCCTGGAAGCGTCGAAGCAGCGACCGGGCGCTCGATGATTTCATTGATCGGCTCGCCGGTTTCGCGGTCGAGCACGAACAGAGTGCCCATCTTCGTTCCCTGCACGACGGCGGCAATCGCTTTGCCATCGCGTTCGAGATCTGCGAGCACCGGTTGAGCGGCGAGGTCGTAATCCCACAGATCGTGATGGACGAATTGCCGCGACCACGCAACGCTGCCGTCGTGTGCACGCAGCGCAACCAGCGAATTGGCGTATGCGTTATCGCCATACCGAGAGCCGCCAAAGAAATCCGGGCTCGCTGAGCCGGTCGGCACGTAAATGAGCGCACGCGCGGGATCTACCGAGAATATTGACCAGGCGTTCGCCGCACCCGTCAACTGTGCTTGCGAACCCTGCCAGCCGCGCTTTTCCGCTTGCTGTACGTCCCTCGGAATGGGATCGAAACTCCACTTCAGCGCGCCGGTTCGCACATCGAACGCCCGTACGGTCCCGCGCGGAACCGATACGGCTCGATTGTCGCCAATGGCAGCGCCGGTGATGACGAGATCGCCGAACACGGTCGGCGGCGAGGTCACCGTGTATTCTTGTGTCGCCAGTACGCGCATGTCCGCGGTGAGATTGATGCTACCGCCGCGCCCAAAATCTTCGCAGAGCCTGCCGGTACGACCATCGAGCGCAATCAGTCGCGCATCGAGCGTGCCGATGAAAATACGTAGAGAACACGGTTGCGCGTCTTTGCCTCGTGCGCGCCAAAAAGACACGCCGCGCGAGGTCGCTTCGGAATACGACGCATTGCGCGGAATGCGCGGATCGTACCGCCAGCGTTCTTCGCCGGTGATCGGATTGAGCGCGATGACGATGTCGGTGGGGGTGCTGAGATAGAGAAAGTCGTCGACCAATATGGGCGTTGCCTCGAAAGCCATTTTGTCGGCGCGCTTGAAATCCTTGCCAAGCTCGCCGGTTCGATAGGTCCATGCGACTTCGAGCGCCGACACATTGTCCTTGGTGATTTGCGAAAGATCGGACGATCGTGTGCCGCCGGGGTCGCCGCCGTACCAGCTCCATTGCGAAAGGTCGTCGGTATTGCCGGGCGTGTCGGTATTGTCAGAATTGGCGGCGAGACCGCGAGTCATGAACAGCGCGAAAATACACAGCGTCGAATAGACGGCGCACTGTTTACAGTGAGTGGGTTGACGGCGAGCCGGTTTACGGTGAGCAGGTTTCCGGAGCTGCATTTCTTCCTCGGCGTGAGTTAGTCTTCGCGCATGCTAAGAACATTCTGCGTCGTATCGGCCGCCATTGTAGTGTGCCTTTCTTCCTACGGTGCAAGCGCGCAAACCCGGGCAGAACGACCCCGAATCGGGTTGGTCCTAAGCGGCGGCGGTGCCCGTGGCGCCGCGCACGTCGGCGTTCTCAAAGTCTTGGAGGAAATGCGGATTCCCATCGACGCCATCGCGGGCACCAGCATGGGAGCTGTGATAGGCGGTCTGTATGCGTCGGGCATGTCCGCCAAGGAGATCGAAGACCTTTTGCGCACCGTGGATTGGCAGGAAGCCTTCTCCGACCGCCTGCCGCGGCGCGATTTGGGATTTCGGCGCAAACAAGACGACGACAACTTCCTGGTCCGGTACGCGCTCGGCATCAGTAGCGATGGGTTCAAGCTGCCGACCGGATTAATTCAAGGCCAGAAGCTGGCGCAAGTGTTGCGTGGCGCGACATTGCCCGTCGGCGTCATACAGGACTTCGACAAACTTCCGATTCCATTTCGTGCCGTAGCGACCGATCTTGAGACCGGCATGCCGGTGATCATGAATTCAGGCGATCTCGCTTCGGCGATGCGCGCCAGCATGTCGGCACCGGGCGTCTTCATACCGGCGGAGCGCGAAGGCCGTCTTTTGGGGGACGGCGGATTGGTCGAGAATTTGCCCATCGATGTGGCCCGCAGCATGAATGTCGATGTGCTGATCGTCGTCGACGTTACGTTCCCGCTGTTTGCACGCAAGGAACTCAAGTCGCCGCTGGAAATGGCGTTGCAGTCGTTGGCGATCATGATGGGGACGCGCACGCGCGAGCAACGCGCCGGCTTGACGAGTGCTGACATCGTGATCGGCCCCCAACTTGGAACGTTCGGTACCGCCGACTTCGATCGCGTGGCCCGCGCGTTCAATCTCGGCGAGCAGGCTGCTCGCGAAGCGCAATCGCGACTGGCCGCGCTTTCGCTCAGCCTAAGCGACTACCATCTCTACCTGCAAACCTGCCAGGCAGCCCGAAATCC
Organism: uncultured Steroidobacteraceae bacterium; assembly: GCA_964597495.1. Lineage (GTDB taxonomy): Bacteria > Pseudomonadota > Gammaproteobacteria > Steroidobacterales > Steroidobacteraceae > CAZQYC01. Next base: position 25,559 of record CAZQYC010000006.1, read on the forward strand.
CAACGGCACGGCGCAGCGGGTGGTGTCGTTCGTCCGCGTCGACGGCAATGCGCGGCGCTATCAGCCGATGGTGGACGCCGCGATGCGCGACGTGCTCGCCAAACCGCTCGATAAGTCGCTGGTCGAACGTCGGTTAGGCGATGTGTACGCGCTCGATCTGTTCGAGTCTGTCGATTACACGGTGGTGGAAGAGAGCGGCCAGTCCGGTTTGGAGTTTCATTTACGCCGCAAGAGCTGGGGTCCGAACTACGTTCGCTTCGGTCTCAACATCGAGGACGACTTCGAGGGCAATAGCCGCTACAACGTGGCGGCGCGGTTTATCGCGACCGAACTTAATATCTTGGGTGGCGAATGGCTGACGGATTTACAAATCGGCGACCACCCGCGGGCGTATTCCGAGTTCTATCAACCGCTGGGATTTCGTCATCGCTATTTCTTCGTGCCGCACGTGAACCTTGAAGTCCGAAATCTCGAAGTGCATGACCTGGCCGATCGCATTACCGAGTACCGCCTTCGGGAATACGAATTCGGGGTCGATTTCGGACGTGAACTCGGCAAGTGGGGTGAATGGCGAACCGGCATCTTCCGCGGCGCCGGCAGTTCGCGCGTGCGCGTCGGCGACCCTACGCTGCCCGAGCAGAGTTTCGACAGCGGCGGCTATTTTGCGCGCGCCACGTACGATCAAATCGACAGCGTTTTCTTTCCGCGCAACGGCGAGCAACTGCAACTGCAGTGGATCGGGCAACGGACGGACGCGGGCTCGGACCGGAACTCCGATCGCATCGAGATTGACGGATTGATCGCCCGTTCGTTCGGCAGGCACACCGTTATTTTCTCGGCGGCCGCCGGATCGACTCTGAATAAGCAGTCCTATGCCCAGGACTACTTCACGCTCGGCGGGTTCTTGAATTTGTCGGGACTGCGCACCGGCGAGTTGTCCGGGCCCAATTATGGCATCGGTCGCTTCATCTACTACCGCAATATCAGCCGCGGCGGCTCCGGCGTGTTCGACGTACCGCTCTATGCCGGGCTCTCGCTCGAAGCGGGTAATGTCTGGCAGAGCAGAAGCGACGCGACGTTCAGTACCTTGAGCAAAAACGGCAGCTTATTCCTGGGAGCCGATACCATTCTGGGGCCGGTGTATCTTGGCGCCGGATCGGACACGACCGGCGAGTCGGCGTTCTATTTGTTCCTGGGAAGAACTTTTTAAGAGTCGCAGAGTGTCCTCACTCCGGCCCCCTCCCGCAACCGAGAGTGGTGTTTCTTCCTCCCTCTTCCGGTTGCGGGAGAGGGCTGGGGTGGGGGGCTTCTTGCCTACTCCTCATCCTTCTTTTTCTCGATCATCGCGTATGCCGAGTGATTATGGATGGATTCGAAGTTCTCGGATTCCACCACGTACGCGCGAATGCGTTCGTCGGCGTTGCATCGAGTGGCGACGTCGCGGACGATGTCTTCGACGAATTTGGGATTGTCGTACGCGCGTTCCGTGACGTACTTTTCGTCGGGGCGTTTCAAGATTCCATAGAGCTCGCACGACGCTTCCTGCTCGGCGATGTCGATGAGTTCTTCGAGCCACATGTGTTTGTCGATCTGCGCATTGATCGTGATGTGCGAGCGCTGATTGTGGGCGCCATAATCCGAAATACCTTTCGAACAAGGACACAAGCTCGTTGCCGCCACCACGACTTTGATCCAGAGCTCCGCTTTGCCTTTCTTGATTTCGCCGATGAGCGAGGCGCGATAGTCCATCAAGCTTTGCACGCCGGACTTAGGCGCGGTTTTCATGACGAAGTAGGGAAAACTCATTTCGATGCGACCGGATTCGGCGTCGAGGCGTTCGGTCATTTCCTTCAGGATGTCGCCGAACGATTCGACCGAAATCTCGCGCTCGTTTCGATGCAGCACTTCGACGAAACGCGACATGTGCGTGCCTTTGAAGTTGTGCGGCAACGCGACGTACATGTTGAAGTTCGCGACGGTGTGTTGATGGCCGCCGGAGCGATCTTTCACCCGCACGGGATGGTAAATGTCCTTGATGCCTACCTTGTTGATCGGCAGCTGGCGCGTATCGGCGCGGCTCTGCACGTCTTCGATGGACTTGCCCTTGGTTGCGAGAATGACGGTATCGGATGTGGCCATGGGAGTTTCCTGGGAGCCGATTTCTGCCTAATGGATACGGCGGGCCGAAATCGAACGAGAGAAGGATTAGGCGCCGGCAACCTTAGCAGGCGCGCGCCACCAGCGATTAATGGCGGTTTCGATGCTCGACATATCCAAACCCGCTGCTCGCAAACAGTCCTCCCGCGAACCGTGTTCGATGAAGCGATCGGGAATTCCTAGGTTCAATACCGGAATGCTCACTCCGTGAGCGGCCAGCGATTCGTTGATCGCGCTGCCTACGCCGCCGGCAACGGCATTCTCTTCGACCGTGACCAGCGATTTATGCTTAGCTGCGATCTTAAGTACCATTTCCTCGTCCAGCGGTTTCACGAAGCGCAGGTTGATGACGGTGGCATCGAGCCGCTCGCCGATCGCTTCGCATGCGCTCACCATGGGGCCGAGCGCAAGAATTGCAAGACCGCTGCGGCCTTCGCGCCGGAGCTGCGCTTTGCCTAGCGGCAAGGCATGCAAGTCCTTTTCAATGGCCGCTCCGGGGCCGTTGCCGCGCGGATAACGAACCACGGAGGGAAGTTTAAGCTGTGCGCCGGTATACAGCATTTGCCGGCATTCGTTTTCGTCGGCCGGCGCCATCACGACCAAATTGGGAATGCAGCGCAGGAAACTGACGTCGAAACTGCCTTGATGAGTGGCGCCGTCGCCGCCGACGAGCCCCGCACGATCCAGTGCGAAGAGCACCGGCAATTTCTGCAGGGCGACGTCGTGAATGAGCTGGTCGTACGCGCGTTGCAAGAACGTCGAATAAATCGCGACCACCGGATGTGCGCCTTCGCAAGCCAAACCGGCGGCGAACGTCACGGCATGTTGTTCGGCGATTGCCACGTCGAAATAACGATCCGGAAAGCGCTTCGAGAATTCCACCATGCCGGAGCCTTCACGCATCGCTGGCGTGATCGCGAGTAATTTCGGATCGCGCTCGGCCATCTCGCAGAGCCATTGACCGAAGACTTGCGAGTACGTCGGACCGCTGGCCTTCTCTTTGAAGATGACGCCGCTTTTGGGATCGAACGGACCCGGACCGTGCCACTTGATCGGGTCCGCTTCTGCCGGCGCGTAGCCTTTGCCCTTGCGCGTTACGACGTGCAGGAATTGCGGGCCTTTGAGGTCGCGGATGTTTTGCAACGTGGCTAACAGGGCGCCAAGGTCATGGCCGTCGATGGGTCCGATGTAGTTGAAGCCCATCTCCTCGAAAATCGTGCCGGGCAGAATCATGCCCTTCATATGCTCTTCCGAGCGGCGCGCCAACTCCCACACCGTCGGCATCTTGCTCAAAATTTTTTTACCGCCTTCGCGCAGGTGAGCATAGAGCTTGCCGGAGAGAACGCGCGCAAAGTAATGCGAGATCGCGCCTACGTTTTCCGAAATCGACATGTCGTTGTCGTTCAGGACCACGAGCAAATTGGTGTCGAGACTGCCTGCATGATTCAGCGCTTCGAAGGCTTGTCCGCCGCTCATCGCGCCATCGCCGATCACGGCGACGACGCGCCGCGGTTCGCCGCTGTTTTGCGCGGCAATGGCCATCCCAAGCGCCGCGCTGATCGATGTGCTCGAATGGCCGACGCCGAACGTGTCGTATTCGCTTTCCACGCGCGTCGGAAACGGAGCCAACCCTTGCTTGTGTTTGATGGTGCCGAGGCGGTCGCGCCGACCCGTGAGGACTTTGTGCGGATAGGCTTGGTGACCGACGTCCCACACCAAGCGATCGTGCGGCGTCTCGAATACGTAGTGGAGGGCGACGGTGAGTTCGACCGTGCCGAGGCCGGCCGCAAAGTGGCCGCCCATTTGGCTGACCGTTTCGATCAAATACCGCCGCAGCTCCGCGGCAACGTCCTGGAGTCGTTCGGACGGCAACGCGCGCAGATCTGCCGGCGAATCGATCGCTTTCAAGAGTGGATAGTTCGCTCTCTGGCCCATGGCGGCAGTTTACACGTTGGCGTCAATTCGGAATGCGGTCAATTGTGGCATCGAAATTATTGTTGACGAAATACCAACCAGTTCGACAGCGCGCGTAAGGGCGCGGCGGCATCGCCCAAGGGGTTTAATTCGGCGAGCGCTTGCGTATGTAAAATGACGACGCGTTCTTTGGCGGAAGCAACGCCGGACACGGCCGGATAAGTGGGTTTGCGGTGCGCTTGATCCGCGCCGGTGTGCTTGCCTAACAGCGTAGGATCGCCCTCGATGTCGAGAAGATCGTCTTGGATCTGAAATGCGAGGCCGATGGAGATTGCATAACGCTCGAGCGAACTCGCAATTTCGAGCGTGACGTGGGAAGCGCATGCCGCCGCCATCATGACGCCCGCGCGAATCAGAGCACCGGTTTTACACGCGTGCATGTGCTCGATCTCGGGAAGCGAGAGTTGCCGGCCTTGAGCGGCGAGATCGAGCGCCTGTCCGCCGGCCATGCCGGTCGTGCCGCTCGCCGCTGCAAGAATGTCGATCAGCCGCAAGCGGCACTCGGCATCCATCGGCAGATGCTCATCGCGCGCGAGAATTTGGAACGCCAACACTTGCAGAGCGTCGCCCACCAGAATCGCCGTCGCTTCGTCGAAAGCCTTGTGGCAGGTGGGTTGTCCGCGGCGCAGATCGTCATCGTCCATCGCGGGCAAATCATCGTGCACCAGCGAATAGGCGTGAATGAGTTCGATCGCGCATGCGGCGGCATCGAGCCGCGCCTCCGGAACGCCGAGTGCTTTGCCGGTTGCATAAATGAGTATCGGACGAATTCGTTTGCCGCCGTTCAACACGGAATAGCGCATGGCCTGGTGCAAGCGCTGTGGCGGCTGGTCCTCGGCTGGCAGCCGCGCAGCCAGTTCTGCTTGGATGCGCGACTGCCAGCGCAGCATTGATTCGGCGAACGGGGTGGTCATGGCGTTTCGTCGCCGTCGTCATCCTTTTCGAAAGGCTCGGTCTCGAAAGACTCTGCTTCGAAGGGCGTGTCCATCGTTCCCGCGCCGCTCTTCCGAAGCAGGATTTCGACTTTTTGTTCCGCCGTACGCAATGCGGCCTGGCATTGACGGGTAAGCGCGACGCCGCGCTCGAACTGCTTTAACGATTCATCGAGTGACAGTGCGCCGCTTTCCATCCGTTCGACAATTTTTTCCAATTCGGCCAGCGATTTTTCAAGATCGGGAGCGGGCGTGTCGGTGTCGGCTTTGTTTTTTTTACTCACGAGGGGCGCGGGTGGTGTTGATGCGGAGCGTTAATGGGATATGCGCCAAGCTTGCCGGGGAGGGGCGGCGGGGTCAATGTCAGATCGAGGCGTCAGACGCGAGACGAGTTGGAGTTTAAGGCAGAGTGATTCGATCTTGCCTGGGCCTTCTTGCTCGGGCCTTCACCTCGCGTTCTGCAATTCGCATTGACTTCATTTTCCGTCGCGACTACAGTGCGCTCACCCTATTAGACCAAGTCTAAGACAGGTCTATTTTGTTTACTAACTTCCATTAGGAGAGTTTCATGGCCAATTTGAAGGGCAGTAAAACCGAAGGCAATTTGAAAGCCGCTTTTGCCGGTGAGTCGCAAGCGAATCGACGCTATCTTTATTTCGCAGCCAAAGCGGACGTCGAAGGTTATAACGATGTCGCGGCTGTTTTCCGTTCGACTGCTGAGGGCGAAACCGGCCACGCCCACGGGCATTTGGAATATCTCGAACAAGTCGGCGATCCCGCCACTGGCCTTCCGATCGGCGGCACCTCGCTGAACTTGAAAGCGTCCATCGCTGGCGAAACGCACGAATACACGGACATGTATCCGGGCATGGCGAAGACGGCGCGCGACGAAGGCTTTGCCGAAATTGCCGATTGGTTCGAGACGCTGGCGAAGGCTGAGCGTTCACACGCGAATCGCTTTCAGAAAGCGTTGGACAACCTTTAAGCTGCAGAAGGCGCTAGCAACTAGCTACTAGGCGCTAGCCAGAATTCAGAGTTTTTAAAGATTCTTTATTCTGGCTAGTGACTAGAGCCTTGCGCCTAGTTGCTTCCCAACTATGAACGAAAAGAAACCGGCGACCGCTTCGCGTGAAGGCAGCCTAGAAGCGCCGACTCGGCATCCGATCGATTGGAAAAATCCCGACTTCTATCAAGAAGCCCCGCTCTTCAAAGAACTCGAGCGGGTATTCGACATCTGTCACGGATGCCGCCGCTGCTTCAGTCTCTGCAATTCGTTTCCGACCTTATTCGATGCGGTGGATGAATCACCCACCGGGGAAGTCGATGGCGTAGACAAAAAAGTCTATTGGGACGTCGTCGATCACTGTTACCTCTGCGACATGTGCTACATGACCAAGTGTCCGTACGTGCCGCCGCATCCTTTTAACGTCGACTTTCCTCATTTGATGCTGCGCGCGAAGGCGGTGAAGTACGAGAAAGGCGAGGTCAAGACACGCGATAAGATTCTCTCGTCGACCGACGTGGTCGGCAGGATTGCGGGCATTCCCGTGGTCGCACAGGTTGCGAATGCGGTGAATAAGACGGCGCTCGGTCGCAAAGCGCTCGATGCCGTGCTCGGTGTCCATCCGCAGGCGCCGGTGCCCGAATATCACAGTGCTTCTTATCGCTCGGTGCATGCTAAACGTCGTGCGTCGAACGTCGTGGCCGAGGCAACGGCGGAGACCAAGGGAAAAGTGGCGCTGTTCGTCACCTGCTACGGCAACCGCAACGAACCCGATCTGGGCGCCGACCTCACGGCCATCTTCGAGCACAACGGCATCGAGGTTTCGCTTGCGCAACTCGAACGTTGTTGCGGCATGCCGAAACTGGAGCTCGGCGATTTAAAAGCCGTTGAAGCGCTGAAGGACGCGAACATTCCCGCGCTTGCGGCGATGGTGGACAAAGGTTACGACATAGTGACGCCGATTCCCTCCTGCACGCTCATGTTCAAGCAGGAATTGCCACTGATGTTTCCGGACGACGGGCTGGTGCGAAAGGTGAAAGCGGCCATGTTCGATCCGTTCGAATATCTTTGGTTACGACACAAAGCGGGCAAATTAAAGACGGACTTCAAGGCGAAGATCGGCAAGGTGAGCTATCACGTGCCGTGTCATTTGCGAGTTCAGAACATGGGACTCAAGACGCGCGATATCTTGAAGCTCGTGCCCGAGACGGAAGTGGAATCCATCGAGCGGTGTTCCGGTCACAATGGAACGTACGGCGTAAAAACCGAGTATCGCGATATTTCCATGAAAATCGGCAAGCCGGTGGTTTCGAAGGTCGAGATGTCTGGATGCGACCATTACGCGAGCGATTGTCCGATGGCCGGGCATCAAATCGAATCGGGATTGCAAACGCGGAAGGAACCGGAACATCCGTTGAAGCTTTTAAGAATGGCCTACGGCATTTGACGCGAACAGCGATTAACGCGGGTGACGACATGAACAAACTGACTTCCCACGATCTCCTGGGTCTAGAGAACTATGCGCGGGAACGGGTGCAGATTCGGGACCGAATCATCAATCACAAAAAGCACCGTACCTTGCAGATCGGGCCGAACACGACTTGGGTGTTCGAAGATCGCGAGACCGTCAAGTATCAAATCCAGGAGATGCTTCGCGCCGAGCGCATCTTCGAGCAGGACGGCATTCAGGATGAGTTGGATGCGTACAACCCGCTTATTCCCGACGGCAGTAATTGGAAGGTGACTTTTTTAATCGAATTTCCGGACGAGAATGAACGACGGGTTGCGCTGGCAAAGCTTAAAGGAGTCGAGGACCGCTGTTGGGTGCAGGTGGCGGACTTCGATCGCGTCTATGCCATTGCCGATGAAGATTTGGAACGAGAGAACGAGGAAAAAACGTCATCGGTGCACTTCTTGCGCTTCGAGCTGAATATCGCCATGTGCCGTGCCGTCAAGGCCGGTGCGGCAATCAGTGCAGGTATCGACCACGATCGCTATCGACATGCCGTCATGCCGATAGCGGCCGAGATGCGGGGTTCGCTCGCCGCCGATCTCTTGTAGGGCTGATCTCGTCTAAGAGTCAGTTACTTCGTTTTTCCGAACTCGTAATTCACGCCGGCATAGTACCAACGGCCGCGATTGTCGTACGTCGACGTTTGCGACGAAGTCGCGCCGCCGACTTCTGGAATAATCGGCGGGTGTTCGTTAGAAAGATTGTTAATGCCCAGTCGCACCGTGAGACCATCCATAACTCGGTAGCTACCGCGCAGGTCATGTTCGAAATATTGGCCGGTGTAAAACGGGCTAAGCGCAGTGGGTAAGAGAACTTCGCTAACGGCGTAGCTATCTTGGAAACGGGACTGCCATTGCAGCGTCAGATTGCCGCGGGCCCAACCGAGAGTCCCGTTTGCCTTGTACTTCGGAACCGCGCCGTTCACGCCGGTCAACGTGCCGGCATAGTGTGTGACCGGACCGCCGGGAATGCCGATGAGGTCCCAACGAACTACTTTCGTGCCGTCGAGCCGAAGCTGCGCCGTTCCCAGGTTGCCGAAATCGTAGGCGTACTGGATCGCCAAGTCGTAACCGGACGTTTCGATGCCTTGAACGTTTTGATTGGTCAAGATGACTTCGGCGACGCCGCCTACCACGCTGGCAGTCGTCGTCCCAGTTGGATCGCGGCGAATGAGTTGGCAGAAACGATTGTTACCAATGGGCTGGGGGGCGTCGTAGCAAAGGTTGGTGAGCAGCGTATTGATCGGAATGGTGTTGATGGCGTCGGAGAGTTTTATCTTCCAGTAGTCGAGCGACACCGTGAAGTGTTCCAGGACTCTGGGCCGCACGACCGCGCCAATCGTCAAGGTGTCTGCCGTTTCCTCGCTCAGATCCGGATTGCCGCCTTGCAATAGCGGAAGCGAAGCACGGCCGGGGCCGATATTGGAGACGAATGTCGCAGAGTTGTAACCTGGGATGGCCGCCGAGCAATTGGCGATGCGAATCGCCTGTCGCGCCGGATCGGACGCGATTCCCGCGACTTGCGCGCGATCGCAAGGATCGTTCGCCGTGCTCGTGAAGTTTCGCCCCTGAGGCGCGTAGAGTTCCGTAATATTCGCCGCTCGCACCGCAACCGATTTGCTGCCGCGAAAGGTCACATCCTCAGTCGGTGCCCAGGATAGTTGTAATCGCCACTGATCGACCCCGCCGACGGACGAATAATTCCCCACGCGTCCAGCAGCTTCAAAGTTCAATCGATGTGCGAACGGAAGGTCGCGAAGGAGCGGAGCCACTGTTTCCGCGTAGGCTTCGCGAAGGTGGTACTGTCCTTTGGTTCGTCCAATGACGTTATAGAACAGTGCATTCGATGCGGACAGCGGATCTTGGATTTGGTCGCTCTTTTCTTCGCGGTATTCACCGCCGACGGCTGCTTTCAGCGGTCCGGCGGGCAATTCGAATACCGAGGAATTTGCATTGAGAGCAAATGCCGTTTGACTCGCGACCCCGTCGGTGCGCGACTCTGCATTGGCCCATGCCACCGCGGCAGGCGAGGGTCCATTGAGTAAGTCCCACGGTTGACAACCGAGCGCGCGCGCCGCGGGATCGTTGCAGACGATTTGACCGCTGATCAACACGGCATCGACCGCTTGTTGAACTCGCTGGACGTACGGCGTGCCTTGCCCGATGACGTGGCCTATGAGGCGGCTATATTGGGTCGAAAAACTCCAGTCGACATCTCGTCCCAAGAGATCGAAGCTTCCCTCGACACCGCCGACCAAGCGATAACTGGCGCGATAAGTTTCCGAATTGCGCATCCCGAACTCTTCCCAGATTTTCCCGACAAAAGCGGTATTCGTGCGCGTGAGCGTCGTCGTTCCGGCGGGCAGTGCCGCTAACCACTGCGCGGTCAGTTGCGAGCCGAGCGGCGAACCGCTCAAATAAGCGTAGTCGCCGCGAATTTGCACCGGCATCGTGCCGCCGCCGCCGGCGTTCGAAAAAGACGGAACGAAGATGCCCAGTCCTTCGACTTCCGCATACGACGTGTCGACGAATACCTTCAGGCGGTCGGTTACGTCGAAGTCCGCATACGCGCGCAGCGCGCGGCGATCCAATTCGCTCTGCAGCGCATTGTATTGCGCCGTGTAAATGAGCCATGGGTCTTGGCATGACGGGCTGACGGTAGTCGTGCGACAGGCGGCGGAATTGACGTTCAGGGACGAGCGGTCGGGTGCGATGGAAGACGATGCATTGCTCGTGAATTGAAAGGTGGCCGTGGCGGCGGTGTTGGAGCGCGACTGCGGGATGATGGGTTGCGGTGTTTGTGTGGTATCCCGGCGTACGCCGGGATAGGCCCAATCGCGGTCGATTTGGTAGATCGGATGCACGCTGCCGATTTCGGCGCCGAGCACCACTGAGCCTCGGTCTTCTGCAAACGCGAAGCCGTACCCTGCCGCCGCTTTGTATTCCGCACCGTCGCCTTCCGCAGTGATGCCCGCTTGCACATCGATTGTGGCGCCGTCCAGGTTTTTCTTCAGGAGGACGTTGACGACGCCCGAAATGGCTTCGGATCCGTACACCGCCGAAGCACCGCCGGAAATGACCTCGACGCGGTCGATCATGGTCGAGGGGATTAAATTCAGATCGACGGAAGAAGTACGGAAATCGCCGGTAAGGTGGCGGCGACCATCCACGAGCAGTAGCGTTCGCGCCGATCCCAACCCTCGCAAGTCGACGCGGGACTGTCCGGTATTGAACAGCGTCGTCGACGAATTCTGCACGCTCATTCCGACCAGCACTTGCGGCAAGTTGCCGAGGACGTCCCCCAGAATGGTGCTGCCGGCATCTTGGACTGCATCACTCGACACCACCGTGAGCGGTATGGGGGCATCGAATTCGTCTGCGCGCTTGATGCGCGAGCCGGTGACGACGATCTCGTCGAACGTAGTGTTGCTGTCCTGGGCGAAGGCGGGGGCGCTTAGGGTTGCACCGATCGATCCGGCGATCACCGCCGAAGCAAGTAACACGACCTTGCACATCGAACGGTGCAGTTGAGTGGGGATCATTGCGCCTCCATTTATTATTGACATGATGCGTGCGTAGCAAGACGAAGCGTAATCGAAATTGCGATCAATTGATCGTGGATCAGGTGGCGGCTGATGAAAAGACGAGGTGTTATCTCACTGGCAAGCATCGCCGCGGACACACTCGCTGCCGTCCTCGTTTAAATTTTCGGATCTTACTCCATCGTCTGTTCGTTCTATAACAGTGGAACTTACCACATGACAACGTGGGCGAGGACCCGGCGAAAGACGAGAGGAATATATCGGGACGCCGCAATTGACTAAAGAATCGATCGCATGGGCCGTCCGCGACGGCCGTTGTTCGCCCCAGATTGAAAGAGGTTCCGTCCAAGCGCGCGTGCTAAACTTTTAAGCGTCGCGTCTGGCCATAACGCCCGCATTTGTCGAGACGGGACCGCGGTCGCGGCGATGAAAACCAATCTTCTAATTGACCTCTAATGGCACAAACTTATAACGCCTCCGACATCGAAGTATTGAGTGGACTGGATCCGGTACGCCGCCGTCCCGGCATGTACACGGACACCAGCCGTCCCAATCACCTGGCGCACGAAGTCATCGACAACTCGGTCGACGAGGCGCTGTCCGGCCATGCAAAGCGCATCGATGTCACGCTGTTCAAGGACGGTTCGCTCGAAGTGGTCGACGACGGCCGCGGAATGCCTGTCGATATCCACCCCAAGGAAAAAGTCAGCGGCGTCGAGTTGATCCTGACGCGCCTGCATGCCGGCGGAAAGTTTTCCGATCAGAATTACGAGTTTTCGGGCGGCCTGCACGGTGTCGGCGTGTCGGTCGTCAATGCGCTGTCCAAGCACCTCGAATGCTGGGTGCGGCGCGGGGGCAAGGAATACAACATCAGCTTTCAAAGCGGGAAGGTCAAAACCAAGCTTGAAGTGGTCGGTGAAGTAGGCCAGCGTAATACCGGTACGACCGTTCGTTTCTGGCCGGACGCCCAATTTTTCGAAACCGTTGCCTTCGCCGTTCCCAAGCTGCGTCACGTATTGCGCGCTAAAGCGGTGCTGTGTCCCGGCCTTCGCGTCACGTTTAAAGTGGAGCAGAGCGGCGAACAGGACGACTGGCTGTACACCGGAGGGCTCACGCAATATCTGCTGGAGTCCTTGGACAAAGGCGAGTGGCTTCCACAGGAGTTGTTCAGCGGCAGTATCAAAGGGGAAAAGGAAACGGCGGACTGGGCAGTCGCATGGCGACTCGACGACGGTGAGCGTGTCGAGGAAAGCTACGTCAATCTGATTCCAACCGTGCAGGGCGGAACGCATGTTAACGGGTTGCGGCTTGGTCTCTCCGAAGCACTGCGGGAATTCTGCGAATTCCGGAATCTACTGCCGCGCGGATTGAAACTCGCGCCGGAGGATGTCTGGGACGGCGTGAGCTACGTGCTTTCGACCAAAATGAAGGAAGCTCAGTTCGCCGGTCAAACCAAGGAGCGACTTTCCTCTCGGGAAGCGGCGGCTTTTGTGTCGGGAGTCACCAAGGATCAGTTCGCGCTCTGGCTCAATCAGCACCCGGATAGCGGCGAAAAGATTGCGCAACTCGCCATCAGTAACGCGCAGACGCGGCTCAAGGCAGCAAAGGTGGTGGCCCGCAAGCGAATCGTCAGCGGTCCTGCGCTGCCCGGAAAATTGGCGGACTGCAGTTCGCAGGAACCAGAGCGCGGCGAATTGTTTCTCGTCGAGGGCGATTCGGCAGGCGGTTCGGCCAAGCAAGCGCGCGACCGCGAATTTCAAGCCGTCATGCCCTTGCGGGGGAAGATCCTCAACACCTGGGAAGTCGATGCCGGCGAAATCCTGAAGTCGACCGAAGTGCACGACATTTCGGTGGCGATCGGCGTCGATCCCGGCTCGGATAAGCTCGACGGTCTTCGTTATCACAAGATCTGCATCTTGGCGGACGCCGATTCGGATGGTGCGCATATCGCTACGCTCTTGTGTGCGCTCTTCTTGCGTCATTTCAGGCCGCTGGTGATCGCGGGTCACGTGCACGTCGCGATGCCGCCGCTGTATCGCGTCGACGTCGGCAAGCAGGTGTACTACGCGCTCGACAATGCGGAACGCGACGGCGTGCTCGATCGCATCGCGGCCGAGAACCCGCGCGCCAAGCCCACGGTAACGCGTTTTAAAGGTCTGGGCGAAATGAATCCGTTACAGCTTCGCGAGACGACGATGGCGCCGGAAACCCGCCGCTTGGTGCAGCTCACCCTCGAGGCGAAAGACCAAGCCGATCAAATCATGGACATGCTGCTCGCGAAAAAGCGCGCTAACGACCGCCGCGAGTGGCTGGAGCAGAAAGGGAATTTGGCCGAGGTGTGATTATTGAGGCGCGAGACGGGGAACGAGGACTATTAGAATCTCGCGTTTCGAATTAAAGATGGTGAAATTTTAAGTGCCTACCCAACCTACTCTCGATTTCGAAGGTATCGAACGCCAGCCGCTGCGCGCCTACACCGAAAAGGCGTACCTCGACTATTCGATGTACGTGATCCTCGATCGCGCGTTGCCGCATATCGGCGACGGTCTGAAGCCGGTGCAGCGCCGCATCATTTACGCCATGAGCGAGCTGGGATTGAACGCCGGCGCCAAGCACAAGAAGTCGGCGCGCACCATCGGCGACGTCATCGGCAAGTTTCATCCGCATGGCGACTCGGCTTGTTACGAAGCGATGGTGCTGATGGCCCAGCCGTTCTCGTATCGGTATCCGCTGGTTGACGGCCAGGGAAATTTCGGATCGCCGGACGATCCAAAGTCGTTCGCCGCGATGCGTTACACCGAATCGCGGATGACCAAGTATGCGTCGCTGTTACTTCGCGAGTTGGGCCAAGGCACGGTCGAATGGCAGCCCAACTTCGACGGCACGCTCGAAGAGCCGGTGCTGCTGCCGGCGCGCGTACCGAACCTTTTGCTCAACGGCGCGATGGGCATCGCGGTCGGCATGTCGACCGATATTCCGCCGCACAATCTTCGCGAAGTGGTCACCGCCTGTGTGCGGTTGATCGACGAACCGGACGTTTCGGTGCGCGAGCTTTGCAAGCACGTGCAGGGTCCGGATTTTCCGACCGGCGCCGAGATCGTGACGCCGAAGAAAGAATTGAAGGACATGTACGAAACCGGGAACGGAACCTTTCGCGCCCGCGCCGTCTATGAGGTCGACGACGGCGAGATCGTCATCACGCAACTGCCGTATCAAGTCTCCGGCGCAAAGATCCAAGAACAGGTTGCCGCGCAAATGCGTGACAAGAAGTTGCCCATGGTGGAGGACGTGCGCGACGAATCGGATCACGAGCATCCGACCCGCATCGTCATCGTGCCGCGTTCCAATCGGATCGACATCGACCAGTTGATGGCGCATTTGTTCGCCACGACCGACATGGAGCGCAGTTACCGAGTCAACTTGAACATCATCGGGCTCGATGGTCGTCCCAAAGTCATGGGGCTCAAAGAGGTCTTGGAGCAATGGCTCTCTTTCCGCTTCGATACGGTAACGCGCCGGCTGACGTGGCGATTGGAAAAAGTCGAAGCTCGTCTGCACATCTTGGACGGCTTGCTGGTCGCCTACCTGAATCTCGACGAAGTCATTCGCATCATTCGCCGCGAAGAAGAACCGAAGCCCGCGTTGATGAAGCGTTTCAAGCTGACCGAGATTCAAGCGGAAGCCATTCTCGAAACCAAGTTGCGCCACTTGGCGAAGCTGGAGGAGATGAAAATCCGCGGCGAACAGAAGGAATTGGCCGAAGAGCGCGATGAGTTGTCGAAAATTCTCGGCAGTAAGGCGCGGCTGAAAAAACTGGTGAAAGAAGAGCTGCTCGCCGATGCCGAAGAATTCGGTGATAAACGTCGCAGTAAGCTGGTCGAGCGCGAGGCAGCGCAGGCCATCGATGAAACGGAATTGGTGGCCCTCGAACCCGTCACGGTCGTGCTGTCGGCGCGTGGTTTCGCGCGTGCAGCGAAGGGGCACGAAATCGACCCACGTTCGCTGGCCTACAAGACCGGCGATGAGTTCCAGGCCGCCGCGCGCGGCAAGAGTACGCAGCACGCGGTCTTTGTCGATAGCACCGGACGCGCCTACAGCTTGCTTGCTCATACTTTGCCGTCGGCACGCGGGCAGGGTGAGCCGTTGTCCGGGCGCATCGATCCGCCCGACGGCGCCACGTTTGCCGGCGTCGTCATCGGCGATCCCGAGCAGCGCTGCGTGTTGGCATCGGATGCCGGCTACGGATTCGTGGTGAAGCTCGAGGAACTGCACTCGCGCAATCGCGCCGGGAAGGCCGTGCTCAAAGTTCCGGAAGGTTCTGGCGTCGTGACGCCCTGCATGGTGCCTGCCGACGACAAAGCGCTCTTATGCGCCGTGAGCAGCGAAGGGAAAATGCTCGCATTCCCGGTGAGCGATCTGCCGGAGTTGCCGCGGGGCAAGGGCAATAAGATCTTCGGGATCGCTCAGAAGAAAGGAAAAGACGTGGAGATTCTCGCCGCGATTGCGGTGGTCGCGCCGGAGCAGAACTTGTTGCTCTGGGCGGGCGATCGCAAGATGACGCTGAAGTATGCCGACCTTAAAGAGTATCGCGGCGAACGAGCCCAGCGCGGCGCGGTATTGCCGCGCGGTTGGCGAGGCGTGCAGAAATTGGAAGTGGAGACGCCTGCGGGATGAGGTGGAACAGTTTCGAGATGTCGTAGTTCCGACTCGCTCGAGGAAGTTAATTTTGAGGTGAATGGCGCTTAGTTAAGCGGCATTTCTCATTCCCTCTCCCCATCCCTCTCCCATCCAGGGAGAGGGGCCGGAATAATTGAAATGAATCAGAACTGCATGCGGCCTTGAATGCCGAAGCGGGTGATGTCCCCTCCTAAGTTCACGAGCACGCCGGCCGACCACTGGGAATTGAAGTGATAGCGGGCCTCACCAACCAGGTACGTGTCGCTGTCGATGCTCCCAACCTCGGCTTGCTGAAGTTCGACGCCGCCTTCGAGTTCGAGTTGCGGGGTGACCATGCCGCGAACGCGGCCACCGATGAAAAGGCCGGTATCGTCGTCGTCGAACCTACCGACGTCGACCTGCAGGTTGACGATGCCGATGCGGCCGACGATGTCGATTTTATTGTTGATCGGCCAATGCCCGCCGGCACCGATCGCAAAGCGCGTCACGTCGATATCGAAGTCGAAATTCAGCGACTCGAATTCGGCGAGGACGAAAAAGTTTTCATAGACCGGCAGCGATCCTCGCAGCAGCAAGCCGTCGCCGTCGACATCGCTGCCACCATTGCCGTCGATCTCTGCGGACAGCAGATACGTTAAATCCACGTTGCGATAGTTGAACGCTTGCGCGGCCGCAATACCGGGCAGCGCCAATACGGAAAGAACGATAAAGCTTAACATTCGTTTAGCTTGAGTTCGCATGGTCATCTCCTGTTTCGAGTTAGTCAGCAGTTGGTACGGACGACGCCGCGAACCAACGGCGCGCGGAGTCTACGCGAGACAACCGCGAATGTCGTGTCGGCATTTGCTGACAAAGAGGATGAGCGGCGACGCTTATTTTCTATTGCGAATAGAGATCGAATTGCCGATTGTCGCCGATGACGCGTTCGAAATTAAGGCCGAGCGCCGCAAGCACCGGTTCCGCCACCGGTCGAATTTGCTTATCGACATAGTGTTCACGGTCCAACGAGTGTCGCACGTTGTCGAGCGGTTCGGCGCCGGCAGTGGTCATCACATAGCTGATCGCGCGTCCGAGCGGCTGACGGGATTTACGCGCTGCCGCAACATGCGGCGGTGTGGTCGCCGTGTAGTCCTCTGCGTCTTTCCGCAAGTTCTTGCGATACACCAATGAATCGTCCAAGTGGCCGCTCCGAACGCGCATGACGACGTCGGCGAGGTACCGATCGACCGCTTGGTCGGTGAACAAACGTTGGTACAATTCGCGCTGCACTTCTTTCGCGAGTGCAGTCCAATCGCGGCGGACGGCTTCCATGCCGACGAACTCCACCGCTTGATTTTCATGCAGCAACCCCGCGTACCGCTTGCTTGCGCCCCGCGTGCTGTGTCGCGCATGCGGTAGAAACAACCGGCGGTACAGTTTCTCGAATTTGAGTTCGAGACGATTGGTCACGCGCCAACGCTGCTCGATGTATCCGGCAATTTCGGCGTTTAATTCGGCCGCCAGTTTTTTACCCCGCTCGCGCGCTTCGTGCGGATCGTCGCTTTGCGCGGCGACGAACAAGCTATCGGTGTCGCCGTACAGTACTTGGTAGCCGGCCGTTTCGAACCAGCGCTTCGACCACAGTAGGATTTCCTTGCCGCTGCCGGTGATCGAGTTGGCCAGCGAAGGATTGTAGAAGCGGCATGCCGGCGTTCCGAGTACGCCATAAAATGAGTTCATCAAGATTTTAATGGCGTTCGCCGCCACCTGATCGCCGCGTTTTTTTGCCGCTTCGCGTTGCGGAAAAAGCTCGTCGAGCATTCTCGGCAAAATTGCGGGCTCGCGTCGGAACGCACCGCCGGGCGTCAGAATGAGATCGTCGTGCGTGGAGGGATCGCTCACATAGGACAGCGGATCGATGTTGAAGGTGCGAATGAGGCTGGGATAGAGGCTTTTGAAATCGAACACCCACACATTGCGATGCAGCCCTGCCACGGGTTCGAGTACGTGGCCGCCCTGTTGCGCTGCATGTACTCTGGCATCGCTCGATTGCACGCTTGGCGCGACGACTTCTTGTCGCTCAAGTTCGCTGAGATAGAGGAAGTCGAAGGATGCAATGCTCGCCGCAACTCGGTCGGGGGTCATCCCGGCCAATTTGCTGCGCGCGAAGGCCAATTTGACGAGGTTCAATTTCTCGACTATTCGGTAGGCCAAGCGCGCATCGGTACGGGCGTACGCAGCGAAGGCGGTTAGGTTGTGTTTGTAGTTGTAAACGATTTCGCCAGTTCGATCGCGTACGTCGCCCGCGACCGCCTTGCCTTCGCCGAGTACGGCGCGGGCGACGGCATCGAGCGAATACTCGTCCATGCGAATGAAAGCACCGCGTAGGAGATCGATGCCGTCGAGCACCAATCGCCCGGGAATGGTTGCCTGCCCGCTGCCGAAGTAACCCTCGGCCTTGCGAATGCGGATGGAGTTGGCATCGCGACCCAGTTTTAACGGGTGCTGCAACCTTGCCGCGATGCGTTCCAATACCGACAGATCGAAATCGACGATATTCCATCCGGTGATGACATCCGGATCGAGATTGCGGACGCGTTCGCAAAAGAGATCGAGTGCTGCGAATTCATTCGTGCATTGCGTTGCGCGTTCGGGCATCGGACGAGCGGTGCTGTCGACAATCAACACTTCGTCGATGCTGTCCTCCGCATACAAGGAAATGGCCAGTAGCCGTTGACCTTTTGGGTCGGTCTCTATGTCGAATGCCAGCACGCGTGGATCGACGTGTGCGTCGATCGGCCGCAGCACTGGATTGTCGAATATCCACGTAACGCCGTTTCCGGATGTCGGCGTTCCTTCTATCTGGCAACTGCTTTTGATTCCGCGTTCGATGAGATAGCGAGTTGCGAAGCGCACGTCGGCTTCATACGTGTCGATGGCCGCCGCATGCAAACGCTCGCGAAGCGCAGGCACGTCCGAGGGCAGTACGGTTTCGATGAAATAAGCCGGTTCGCCGTCGAAGGTGCGTTTACCGGCTGGATTTGCGTTGGCGATTCCGAACAGACCCGCGCGCTCCGCATCGCGCGCGCGAACGTAAAACCGGGGTCTCGCGCGATCGTCACGAATTAAAAAGGTCTCGCCATTCTCGAGTCGTCCGTAGACGTGCACGATCGGCACGCGCAGTCCATCGGGTCGGGTCACGACGCGATAGGCTGCTTGCAGTACGAAACCCTTGAATTGATTCACTGCGATATCGTGCGTCTTGACGCCCTGGCTTGTTAAACGCCGGCTTGTTGAACGATGCCGAAACAAGCTCGGCGGTAGACTATCTTGCAATGCATCATGTCATTGAAGCCGTCGGCTGACTCGATTGGGTGTTTTCCATAACCATTTAAGGTAATCGGGTGATTTTGCGAGGGCTTTGAACCCCTCGATGTTGAGTGCGCGGTCCCATTCGCTTTCAAAATTCCGAGAGATATCACACTATTCACATCTCTAAAGAGCGCACGCTACAGCGTGTGATTTTATCGAACCCGGTTGCGTTGAGGCCGGTTGCGTTGAGAATCAGGTTGATGGGTCGGAGTCGATTTGCCTAGGTCATCAGCTGTCATCGTTCGACAGCAGTTTAGGTGTTCCATGAGACGAATAGCATCGATCTTGATTGTGCTGACGGCAGTGGGGCCGGCGGCGGCGGGCATGACCGACGACGTCAATAGGCCGGATTCGGCAAGTGTATCCACGACATCGCTGCCCACCGTGCTGGTGGAGGCGCCGGAGCCGCGGTATGTCGCGCCCACCTTGCGCGACCGAATCGGCCGAATTTGGGCTCCCGTCATGATCAACGGCAAGGGGCCATTTCGCTTGGTGCTCGATACCGGCGCCAACAGTTCGGCGATTATTCCGTCCGTGGCCGAAAGTCTGGGAATTTCGGTCACCAACTCCAACCAGGTGCGACTTCACGGCGTGACCGGATCGGCAATCGTTCCGACGATTTCCGTGAATAGCATCGAAGTCGGCGATCTCCTCATTGAGGATGCCAAGTTGCCGGTGGTCGCGGACGTATTCGGCGGCGCTGAAGGCGTGTTGGGTCCGAAGGGATTGGGCGACAAGCGCATCTTTATCGATTTCGGTAACGATCTCATCAACATCAGTCGCTCGCAAGGCCAATCGACGCCCGTTGGTTACACGCGCGTTCCGCTGAAAATGGTGTCGCAACGGTTGCCGACATTCGAGATTGCCATCGGCGCTATTCGCGTCAAGGCCGTTCTCGATACGGGCGCGCAACTCACCCTTGGCAATGCAAGCCTTCGTGAAGCACTGCTTCGACGTCGGCGTGAGGGCGTCGATCAAACCATCGTCGGCGTGACCCTCGACGTCGCTTCGGGTAAGAGCATTGCGGTGCCGACCATGGTGATCGGCGAAGCAATACGGATACGCAATCTGCAGGTCACGTTCGGCGACATGTTTATTTTCGACAAGTGGGAAATGACTCGCGATCCAGCTCTTATCATCGGGATGGACCTGATCGGATCGCTCGATAAAGTGGTCATCGACTATAGAACGCGGGACTTGTACCTGCGTGCGCGGCGTTGATCATAGAGAGTCGACGGAACTGAGCGTCGGTTACCTGATTTTCTGCGAACCTTATCCGTCGCCGAGAATTCGCGGCTGTTTCGATGCGACGAAAATGGCGTCGGCGGGTTTGTCGAGTCGGACCGCGCACAATCTACCGCCCCATACGCAGCCGGTATCGATGGCCAGAACGTGCTCGTCGGTGTCGCGGCTATCGTAGTAGTCGAGCGCCGACCAGTGACCGCACACCACGGTCGTATCCTCGGAACGGCGTTTAGGAGCTCGGAACCAGGGATGAAGATCGTCGGGAATGTCCGATAGTTTTCCCTTGTATTTAAGCGCCAAGCGGCCCTCGGCGTCGCACGCTCGCAGGCGCGTAAAGCAATTGACGATGAAACGTAGGCGATCCGTCCCTTTTAGCGTGTCCGACCAGCGGTCCGGCTGATTGCCGTACAAGTTCGCGAGTAGATTTTTCGCCGTGGCATCGTTGCGCAGCGCCGACTGAACTTCACTTGCGCAACGTTGGGCAGTCCGTAAGTCCCACTGCGGCGGCAGGCCGGCGTGCACGAGCGTGTAGTTCAGACGCGCGTCGTGATGCAGGAGCGGCTGCTGCCGCAACCAGTCGAGCAAGTCATTGCCGTCGCGCGCCGTGAGGATTTCATCGAGCGTATCGTCGTCGCGCCGCTTGCCGTCGCCGAATGCGACGGCGAGCAAGTGCAAATCATGATTGCCGAGAACCGTAATGGCAGCGGTGTCGAGCGAACGAACGTAGCGCAATACCTCGAGCGATTGCGGCCCCCGGTTGACGAGATCGCCGACAAACCACAACTGATCGTGCTCGCGATTGAAGTTTATCCGTGCAACCAGTTCGGTCAGCTCGGCAAAACAACCTTGGACGTCACCGATGGCGTAAATGGGCATGGTGAGGTAGGAACAGCGTCTACCGCCAACGGCATTCCTAATGCAGTATTCCGGGCATCGCCAAGCGAAACGGCGGAATGGGCGCGTCGAAGTGCGCGCCGTCGTCGGCAACCATTTTGTAGCTTCCTTGCATTGCGCCGACCGGCGTTTCGAGCACCGCTGCGCTTTGATAGCGAAACCCCTGCCCGGGAAGGAGATACGGCTGTTCGCCGACCACGCCATCACCGCGAGCCTCTTGTACTTTGCCGTTCGCGTCGGTGATTACCCAATGACGCGTGAGCAAACGAGCGGGTACTTTGCCTTCGTTTCGAATTGTAATGGTGTACGCAAATACGTAATGATCTTCCGTCGGCTTGGATTGATCATCGACATACGTGGTACTGACGTCGATGCGAATGCGGTGGCGATGCGGTTCGGTCATGGACTGGGCAGCTGAGAGAGCGGTAAGCATTCTAGCAAGTCGATGGCATCCATGCGGCGCTGCGGACTTGGGCGGGTCGTAAGGACATAACGCGGTCGTCGGGACGATCACTTGCCGAGCCGGACGGCCAATACGTCGCAAGGCGCTTGATGCAACACCGTATCTTCGGTGAAGTTCACCATGATCGCGAGGCCGTGGCGCTCTCGGCTGCCGAGGACGATCAAGTCGACCTTTTGTTCTTGAGCGACGCGGATGATCTCCGCTTTGATGCTGCCGGTCTCGACCCGCTGCTCCGAGGCCGAAAGTCCAAGTCGATTCGCCAAGTCGGCCAGTTTGGTTTTCGCGCGTTGCACGAGTTCGCCTTCGATCTGTACGGCGGGCATTAGCGTTTCACCCATCGGTTCGAGCGGCACGTATTCCACGATGTGCAGCAGCAGGATCTCGGCTTGCTCGTACGTTGCCACTGCTTTGGCGCGCTCGCCGATGCGCTCGCTGTTTTCGGAGAGATCGACCACCAGCAGAATTTTTTTGTAAGCGCTCATCGCGAGTCCTCGTGGGGAGTGTGGATGACGTGACGCGTCAACGCGATCTTGGCGTGAATCAGCGCCCGAGTCTATCAGCTTGTAGCAAAAGGCTATCCCTTCGCCGCGAGGATGGTAGC
Source organism: uncultured Steroidobacteraceae bacterium (assembly GCA_964597495.1). Taxonomy (GTDB): domain Bacteria; phylum Pseudomonadota; class Gammaproteobacteria; order Steroidobacterales; family Steroidobacteraceae; genus CAZQYC01. The sequence goes on from CAZQYC010000006.1 coordinate 47,910, forward strand.
CAATGCCGCATACCTTTCCGGTTCGATGACTTCGGCTCGCAATCCCGGATCGATGCCTGCTGCTCGAATATCCGACTCGTCCAGCAATGACTTGAGCGCGTTGCGCAGCGTCTTGCGCCGCTGGGCGAACGCTGCCGATACCACGCGGGCGTACATGGCGTGGTCGCCGATCTCGAAGGGCGGCTCATGATGGGGAACCAGCCGAAAAAAGGCGGACATGACTTTGGGAGGAGGGTGAAAGGCACCTGGTGCGATGTCGAATAATTTTTCTACTCGGGCGTGCGGCGCAAGCATCACGGTGAGGCGTCCGTACGCCTCGTCGCCGGCGCTGGCCGCCATGCGCTCGACCACTTCTTTTTGCAGCATGAAGTGCATGTCGCGAATCAGGCTTATCTGCTCGATGAGGCGAAATAGAAGCGGCGTGGAGATGTTGTAGGGAAGGTTGCCGACCACACGCAACGTCCGCGCTTGACGAGTGAGCGCGCCCAAATCGAATTCCAATGCGTCGCCTTCGTGGATGCGCAACGTGCCGAGTCCGGCGGCCTTCAATTGCAATTCGCGAATCGCATCGCGATCGATTTCGACGGTATCCAGTTCGCCATGTCGAATTAAGAGCGGAACGGTAATCGCTCCGAGGCCCGGGCCGATTTCGACGATACGATCGCCTGGCTGAGGATCGATTGCCTTCACGATGCGCTCGATCACGCTCCGTTCATGTAGAAAATGCTGGCCGAAACGTTTTCGAGGGAACATTAAATAGGTTAGTACCGAATAAGTGCGCAACGGTTAATTTTGAGATGGCCTGTCGCTACTCGCCAATTGAATGGCTAATTCGATCGCTGCCACGAGACTCCCCGTATCTGCCTTCCCGGTTCCGGCGAGGTCGAGAGCCGTGCCGTGATCGACCGACGTGCGCACGATCGGGAGTCCCAGCGTTACGTTGACCGCGTGGCCGAAGCCGGCATATTTGAGCGTGGGTAAGCCCTGATCATGAAACATGGCGAGCACTGCATCGCATTGATCGAGCAAGTGCGGCGTAAAGGCCGTATCGGCGGGCAAAGGTCCAAGCAGCCGCAGCCCTTGTGCGCGCAAGGTTTCAAGAGTGGGGGCGATGATTTCGATTTCTTCGCGACCGAGATGCCCGGATTCGCCGGCGTGCGGATTCAAGCCGCAAACGAGAATACGCGGCTTCTCGATATGGAACCTTTGGGCGAGGTCGCGATGGAGAATGTTCAGCGTCTGTGTCAGTAGCGCTGGCGTGATGGCCGAAGGAACCTGCGATAGCGGCAGATGCGTTGTCGCAAGCGCCACACGCAGTGCGCGCTTTGAGCTTTGAGCGGTTGCGACCAGCATCATGACTGGCAGCGGAGCTTGAGTGCGGTCGGCCAAATATTCCGTATGACCGAGAAAGGGGACGCCGGCGTCGTTGATGACGCTCTTCTGAACGGGTGCCGTCACCATGGCAGAAAATTTTCCGGTTTTGCAGCCGTCGACTGCGTAGTCCAGCATGTTCAACACATAGCGGGCGTTCTGGATATCCAGACGGCCTGCGGCGACGGTCGTTGCAACCGGCATGTGCGCAATGGTCAGTGCATTCGCCTGCGTACTTGTTTGCGTAGTGGGTTCCGGCGTTGGTTGTGCTTCGTAGTCGCGCAATACAAGCGACTTTCCGAGTTGGCGCGCGCGCGCACCGATTGTTCGCCGATCGCCCACGACGACGAGTTCGCACGGAAGGCGAAGTTCCGCGAGAGCAATGCAGAGGTCGGGACCGATGCCCGCGGGTTCGCCCGATGTGACGACGATGCGAGGCACTGAGTTACCGGTTCTCGGGATTAGCGGGCCGAGTGTCGGCCCGCCGAAATGGAATGCCTGAAGGGCGTCGCTGCACCCCTCGCGTGAGTCAAGTGTGCAAACCTAGAGTCGCGTTTCCACATAAGCATCGCCGCGTAAGCGACGTAGCCAAAGTTCGGTTTCTTCTTCCGCTTTTGCATCGCGAAGCGCGGTATAGGCGCGCTGGCGGCGTACGTCATCGGTGGCATCATGTACGCGGCGACCGAGCAACTGCACTAAATGCCAGCCGAACTTGGTCTTAAACGGCTGGGTGAGCTCGTTGTCATTGAGCGCATCGAGCTGCTGTTCGAATTCCGGAACGAAGGTGCCCGGTCCTGTCCAGCCTAAGTCGCCGCCTTCCGCCGCGGAACCTGGATCCGCCGAGGTCACCGAGGCAATGGCGGCAAACTCCTCTTTGCCGACCACGATGCGTTCGCGAATTTTTTCCAGACGTTGCTTCACGGTGTTATCGTCTTCGAGATCGTTGGTTCGCAACAAGATGTGTCGCACGTGCACCTGCGAAACGACCGATTGCTGCGCGCCGCCGCGTATTTCGTTCAGCTTGAAAATGTGGAAGCCGCTCGGCGTGCGAAGCGGTTGGGTGATATCGCCGGCCTTCATCGTGGGAATCAATTCCGAAACGATCGACGGCAGCTCGGCGCCTTTGCGCCAGCCGAGCGAGCCGCCTTCGACGTTGGTGGAGCTATCGGAATAAGCGACGGCGACTTGGGCGAAATCGGTGCCGCCTTTGATTTTTTCATACGCTTCCTGAGCGCGAGCCTCCCGCGCCGCCAATTGCTCGTTGCTGGCCGTGGCCGTCACGGAAATCAAGATGTGAGACAGACTGTACTGCGCATTCTGGTCCGGCAGTTTTTCCTGGCGTGCCAGGAACTGATCGAGTTCGCGCGGCGACACGTTGATGCGCGCGACGACATCGCGCTGACGCAGCAATTGCATGGTGATGTCACGGCGCATTTCATCGCGGAAGTTTCGATAGTCGATTCCTTGAGCGGCGAGGGCGTCGGGCAGCTGGCTAAATTGAATGTTGCCGCGCTGTGCCACGTCTTCCAGCGAGCCGTTCAGCATCTCGTCGGAAACCTTGATGCCGGCGCGCTCGGCGCGTTGCAGTTGCACTTCCTGCACGATCAACCGCTCCAGCACCTGTTGGCGCAACACGCTCCGGGGCGGCAGCTCGGTCTTGCGCTCTTTAAGCCGCGCAACGATGCGGTCGGTTTCCGCATCGAGCTGGCTTTTTAGAATGACTTCTTCGCCCACGACCGCGACGATGCGATCGACTAATTCGCCCCGACTCGACAACTCGCGCGTTTGGGCATGGAGCTGGCTTGGGGCTACGGCAACAAGGGCGGCACAAGCGAGTAAGAAGGTCGACGCGGCGGTCGATACGGAGGCGAGTTTTGCGGAGATCATTGAATTAGCGGGTCGAAGGTCGAACTGGCGGGTAAAGCGTTTACTGTTTGCTAGATCCAGATTTACTAGGCTTAAGGTTACGAGACTTAAGGTTTACGAGACTCAGGGAACGCTGCTGAAGTCGTTGCGCGCCGCGGAGTATCCTTGAATCGACTCGCGGAGGAAAGCATCGACCGGATTTCCGACATTGGAGAGGCCCGTGAGTTCCAGTTGTGCTTTGACCTCCCAATCGGAGTTTCCGGTCAAACTGCTCACCGAACGGCTTGCCAGCAGGCGGATTCCCCAGCAACAAGACCGGTACTCGAAACCGCCGAGCCGTTCGATGGCTGCATGATCCTCAAGCGAATACACGGCTCGACCGTAGATACTCCAGGCGTTCCCTAAAGGCCATGCGATGGAGCCGTCGATCTGCTTCAAGACCCCGGGCTCCGTGGTTTGCGTAACGCCGCTGGTCAATGTGCCGCCAGCCAAGGTATTGCGTCTGCGATACCGATAGCCCAGATTGATCACCTGTCCCGGATCCGGTCGATATTGAAATCCAAGTTCAGTGCGTTCGTAGCGGCTTTCAGCCGGGTTCCATTGCACGCCCGCGTGCGCGCTCCAGCTGCGATAAGCACTGAGATCCAATTCGCCGATGACATCCGAACTGCCTTTGTCGTCGAGCGGTTCGCCCGGAAGGCCTACCCGCTGGGCGGCAAATCGATAGAGCTCTCCCACGCTCGCCGAAAGTACCTGCCTGCCGTCTTCCCCCAGCAAGCGGCTGGTGACTCCTAAAGCGACATGGTTGAGATCCCCTAGTCGGTCGGGACCCGCATAGCGTTCCGTTTGAAACAGGCGAATCAGGTTGAAATCGGGTGGCGCGGTATCGAAAACCGGAAGCTCATCCTGGTTGCGATAGGGGACGTAGGCATACAGAAAACGCGGCTCCAACGTTTGCACTCTTTCGTTTCGCGATCCTGTTTCACGCTCCAGTGTCATGCCTCCATCTACGCTGAAAATCGGCGCCGTCCGTGATGGAGTGAGATTGGCGCCGCTTTGAAGACTACCTGGATCGAGACGGTACGTCGTATAACGCAGCGCTGCCGCCGGCTCCAAGTAAACGCCGTGGCTCCGTAGCGGCAGCCGAAGCTCAGGACGAACGTCGAATCGCTGCGAGTTCACGAACGTCGTGCCGTCGAGAGTGCGTTTAAACGCAGTGAGTTCGCTTTCGAGGATCGCCGTTAGACCGAGAAATCGATCGGGAAAATACCCGGTAAACAGCAATTGCGGGAATAACGTGTACGGCCGGTCGTCGCGCGCAATGCTGGGATCGAGGATTTGGTAATTTTCGGCACGCGCCGAGAGCACCCATTCGTCGTCGCGGTAAATCAACTCCGCACGGCGCGGAAGGGCCACAAGGTTGGTGTAGGTCGCGCTGCCGAAGTCTTCGAACCAGGCGATATCGCCGAGATTGACGCCGTCGGCGTTAAAACGCAGGCGCGAAGTGAAGTCGGTTTGTTCGTGCAGCTCGACAAAGGTGCGATCGGTGCCGGTTTCTCGGTCGTCCGGCAAGTAATTGACGTTGAGTTGACCTTTGCTATGCCTGTTGAGAAAGCGAAACTCCCCTCCAGCGTCGACGCCCCGCGAGCTGTACCAGCTGGGCGTGAAGGTAGCATCGTACCCGTCGCCGATCCGCCAATACCAAGGCAGCGAGAACTTCCAACCGCTGCGCGAGGAATGACCGAATTCGGGAAAAAGAAGGCCGCTCTTGGGTTCGTTGCCGACGGGGAACGAAATATAGGGCGTATAGAGAATGGGGATGCCTTTGAAGTCCACGCGAATGCCGGTGCCGGTGCCGATGCGGGCGCTTTCGTCGACATGTAAGTGACCGATCTTGAGTTCCCAGGCCGGTTGCGGCGTTGGACAGGTGGTATAGCGCACATCATGAAGGTCGATCTCTCCCTCGGCGGAAAGGCGGATTCGACCGGCGGATCCATGTCCCGCGCGGGCCGGAATCGCAAACTTCGTATGATCGAATTGCGCGGCGCCGGATTCCGAGGCGGCAGCCCCTTCGCCGGACAGTGTCAGGTTCGGATCGACTAGCTGTACTTCGCCCGGGATCCAAAAATCGTCCGTGCTTGCCCGATACTCGATCTCCTGCGCCCGCAAGATACGATCGCCCTGACGGAGTTCGACGTCTCCCTTAAGCGCGATGTCGCCATTCGGCTGGCGGGCTACGCTCGTTGCGGACGCTGCTGGGTCGTCGGCATCGGGCCGGACTCGGCTGGGATTGTTGCGAGCATCGTGCAGGCACCCGTCGGAGTCCGTGCAGCGTGCGGGCGTGGGGCAATCGGCTGCATTGGATGGCAGCCAGCACGCACATAGGAGTAACGCACCGGCCATTCTCCATTCGAATACTCTCATGTGAGCGGAGCTCGCACTCGACGGCGGAGTGATTTCTGTGCTGACATTGCGCTCATTATGCCGAATTATAATGATGGTCTTTAGATATCCATTTTACTGGCCGTTTTACCGGGCCATTTTAATTGGCTAACTTTGTCCGCCAACCTTAAAGGGAGCTCGTGACTTTGCCGTCCATTGAATCCAACGATGCCCGAGTGTTGCAACTTACCGCATGGAGTCGCGGGGTTCTCGGCAGGAGCGAACTGGAAATTTCGGTGGCCTCGGCCGATGCGAGTTTTCGCCGCTACTTTCGTGCTCGTGCCGGATCGCAGTCCTGGATCGTGATGGATGCTCCGCCGGAAAAAGAAGACACCGCTCCCTACCTGAAAGTTGCGCAGATGCTTGCGATCGCCGGCGTGAACGCGCCCAAGGTCTTTGCGCAAAATCCACGCGAAGGTTTCTTGTTGCTGTCGGATCTGGGCGATCGCACCTATTTGACGGAGCTTGCCGACGAAGGGCGTGCAGACTCCTTATACGACGATGCGATTGCCGCGCTAGTAGCGATGCAGGTCGGTTGCGCCGCCGGGGTTGACCAATTGCCTTCTTACGATGCCGCGCTGTTGAACCGTGAAATGGAATTGTTCCCCGAGTGGTTCGTGGGAAGGCATCTGCAGATCGAAATCGGCTCCGCCGATCGGGCGTTGCTTGATGAGGCGTTCGCGCTCCTCGGAGATTCGGCGCTTAGGCAGCCCCGCGTGTTCGTGCACCGCGACTACCATTCGCGCAATCTAATGGTTACCGAACGCGACGTGCACGGACCGAATCCGGGCATCCTCGATTTCCAAGACGCGGTTTGCGGGCCCATTACCTACGATTTGGTTTCGCTGTTGCGCGATTGTTATATCGCCTGGCCGTTGCAGAGAGTGCACGGATGGCTGCGCGACTATCGCGCTCGGGCCGGAGACGCGGGCCTTGAAACCGGAGCGTCGGAAGCCGAGTTCGTGCGGGGATTCGATTTGATGGGCGTACAACGGCATCTTAAGGCGATAGGAATATTTGCGCGGCTTGCGCATCGCGACGGCAAGCGCGGCTACTTGAACGATATTCCGCGCACGCTGAATTATGTTCGCACGGTGCTGTCCTCGTATCCGGAGTTGAAGGGGCTGGCACAGTTCATCGACTCGCGAATTGCACCGGAGTTGGAGCGGCAATGACTGTTTCGAGCGCGTCGGCTACGGACCGCAAGGGAGCTCCAAAAGCGGCCATGATTCTTGCGGCAGGACGAGGCGAGCGGATGCGACCATTCACGGACGTCCATCCAAAGCCGCTGGCAACCATCGCCGGGAAGTCGCTGATCGAGTATCACGTCGACCGCCTAGTCGCTGCCGGCGTCGAGCGCATCGTCATCAATGTCGCCTGGCTCGGCTCGCAAATACGCGAGGCCCTTGGGGACGGTAGCCGGTATCGGGTCGAAATTTTCTACAGCGACGAAGGTTCGACGGCGCTCGATACGGGTGGCGGGATTTTTCGCGCGTTACCGGCGCTGGGATCGGATCCGTTTTGGGTGGTCAGCGCCGACTTGTGGACCGAGTACGCCCTTTCCGATCCGCAGTCGACGTTGCGGCAGGGTGACCTTGCCCATTTGGTCATGGTGGCCAATCCCGATTTCCATCCAAAAGGCGACTTTTGCCTTCAAAACGGACGTGTCACTGAAACCGATGGGACGCGTCTGACGTATGGAAGCATGGCAATCCTACATCCTCAGTTGTTCCACCAATGTCGTCCGGGTGTATTTTCGGTGGTGCCCTTGTTGATCGACGCGATGAGGGCGGGCCGAGTCGGCGGTGAAGTATTTAGTGGCATCTGGCATAACGTCGGCACGATGGCTCAATTGCAATCGCTCGATCGCGAAATGCGCGCCATTCCGAATGTCTAGGTTTAACGTTCGGGCACAATGTTAGGGGTTAAATCAGCAGCTGGGACAAAACGATTTGTTGCACCGCGCCGGCAACCCGAATGCGGGACAAAACCGTTTATTTACGTATGCAAAGCGATAACGGAGATTTACACCGCGGTTCAGAGCAGGCTCTTGCTGTCGCAAGTAGATTCGCTGATCCGTTTCTGCATCTTGCGGGAGCCTACGTTGCGAAATGCGTAAGGCGACACTGCGCATGTGCGCCATCAAGCGGCTTTTATCGGCATTTTTCGTATCGGAGCAGGATCGCCAAGAAAAATCTTGACAGCATTAAGCGGCCTGTGCGCTTAAGGTCATCCCGATTGCACCCGATTAGGGCTGCAACATTATTTACAAACAGCGCTTGCCTTCGACGGCAAATCTTTATACCGTACGCGCCGATTTCGCGGTCTGTTGGCGCAGAGCAAGCCGACCGAAAAACTGCCGCCGCCTCGAGGGGGATTCTCAAGGAGATGAGAACCATCCCGATGAGCGAAGCAGCAGTAAAAGGCGCAGGCCGTTGGGGGCATGTGGAACGCATTCGTACCGGTGCAGTTGAGGCAATCACGCTGCATTCAGTAAAACCGGGCGACTGCATGACACGGCAAGAAATTTTAGAGACAAGTTGTTGGAGTAGAGTCGATCCGCTCCGGCAGCCACTACAACTTAATTATTAGCTAGGCGACACTACATGATGGGCCCCGGTGCAGACTCGACTACGAACACACGCCGCCTGTTTGCGTTCTTTGTTGTTGTCGCCGTCCACGTGATATTGATTTGGGGAGTCAACGCCGGGCTCAAAGACATGATCGTCGAGAAGGTGCTCGGCAATCTGCAGACCGTCGAGATTGCGGCCCCTAAGGAAGAAGAAGAAAAGCCGCCGCCGCCGCCGCCGAAGATGGAGACTCCGCCTCCTTTCGTGCCGCCGCCGGAAATTTCCATTGATATCCCGCCGACTGAAACGACGACGGCGATCCAGGTGATTACTCAGCAGCGTCCGGTGGAGGCGCCGCCCGCGGTATCTGCCCCGCCACATAAGTCGCTCCGAGCCGATCCTAGCCCGGACAAAAAACGCCCGCTTACCCGTCCTGAATATCCGCCGTCAGAGCAGCGTGCGGGTCATGAAGGCGTTGTGTATCTTGAATTGTTTGTTCAGGTCGACGGCCGCATCGGCGAAACAAGGGTGAAGACATCGTCTGGGTTTCCACGACTGGACGAAGCGGCAGCGGAGCATGCGAAACGCAACTATCGCCTTATTCCCGCAAAGGACGACGAGGGCAAGCCGATTGCCGTATGGGTTACGTTGCCGATCGCATTTAAGCTCGATGGCAAGTGATTGTCGTATTGCGATAATGGATTGCAGCAGTCGATTTTTGGATGACTATTTTAATTCTAGTAAAAATTGGGTTTTGAACAGAGGAAACTCCTTCCATGGGCGCTGAGACACAACAAGCTAATGAAGTAATGAAGATGTTCGACGTGATCCTCACCGGAGGTCCCGTCAGCATCACGATTTCGGTCACGCTAGGACTAATGTCGATGGTTTGTTGGTTCATCACCATCACCAAGCTGTTGGAGCAACGAACGCTCAATAAGCAATACGGCGACATCCAACGAGAAGCCCAGAAAGGCGGCTTTTGGTCGGGCAGCTTGCGCGACAGCGTGGAAAAGCTGAAGGGTAAGAATCACGCCTACAAGCAAATCGCCGAAGAAGGGTTGCGTGCCGCCGAGCACCACGAAGGACATCTGACCGAGCAAATGGAACTGCACGAGTGGATTACCCTGTCCCTGCAGCGAGCCGTCGAACTCGTGAGCAATCGTCTGACCAGCGGACTGTGGTTCCTGGCGACCACCGGTTCCACCGCGCCCTTTATCGGTTTGATGGGTACGGTGTACGGTATTTACCGCGCGATGGACGCCATCAGAGCCAGCGGCCAGGCCAGCATCGAAAGAACGGCCGGCCCCATCGGCGAAGCATTGGTGATGACGTTGTTCGGTTTGTTGGTGGCCGTTCCGGCGGTTATCTTCTACAACCTGCTGCTTCGTCGGAACAAGGACATCATGGAAAAGACGCGTTTTTATGCTAGCGGCGTGCACTCGTATTTAGTTAGCACCACCCGTTCTCGTAAGTAGACCGGACGATAGTAAGCAAACCGTAGTAGTCAGTGTGCGAAGCACTTTCTTTATCGGCTGCTTGAAGACCACATCGGAGCGCTAACAAATGTCGATGAATGTTTCACAAGGCGGTGACGATGAAGAGCAAGTCATGGCCGATATTAACGTCACGCCGCTCGTTGACGTTATGTTGGTGTTGTTGATCATCTTCTTGATCACCGTTCCGGTGGCCAAGCTGGATCAGCCCGTTGCGCTGCCCAAGATTACGAATATCGAAACCAAGTCCAAACCGGAATTCGTCATCCTTTCGATTACGGAAAATGGGGATATCTATCTTGGGGCGCGGCTGTTCGCGACGGCCACCGAACTGAAGGAATACATCAGGACCCGCGCGGTGGAGAGACCGCAACCGGAAGTTCACATCAGAGCGGACTCCAATGTGCTCTACGCGAGCGTCGGGCGAGCCATCATGGCGGTGCATCAAGGCGGTATCGTGAAAGTGGCATTCATTACGGAGCCGCCGCCTAACAATTAGTCCTGATTGCCTCATTGTTAGGGCCTAATTGTTGGGTAAGCGCAGTAGCTGTTAACTCTTGGAGCGTATAGCTCGCATAAAGTGGTGGAGTAGATCGAATGGCGATGAGTACAAGTTCGAGCACCGATGATGGCTCGATGATGGATATCAACATGACGCCGTTGATCGACGTGCTGCTCGTGTTGCTAATTTATTTGATTATTAACCTCCCTGTTGCCACGCACGCCGTAAAGCTCGATCTGCCGACCGGCAAAGGCCAGCCTCCGGCCGTTGATCCGGAAGTGATCAACTTGGACGTGGATTTCGACGGCACTTACTATTGGAATGGCGGGCAGGTGAGCGGCTTGGCTCAATTGGAAAGTTATTTTCGGCAGGAAGCTCGTAAAGATCCTCAGCCGGAGCTGCATATCAAGCCGAATCGCGGCGTGAAGTATGACTTCGTGGCCAAGGCACTTGCGGCTGCCCAGCGGAATCAAATCACGCGTATCGGCTTTCTCGGTAACGAGCAATACATCGAGTAGACCCTTCGAGTGGGCCATCGAGTAGCTCTACGACAGCCGTACCTGATTCCTGCTGAATTTCCGCTGAATCCTAAAGCTATGGCACGGTTGCCTCCGTCAGTGACGAAACCTGCCGCTCTGTGGGGAACCCAGCAGAGCACCTGGCGGACTAACAGGTATGATGCTGCTTAACCGTCGTCCAGATTTCCGCCGACGCATTTCGGTACACAGCACCCAGTGTGTGGCCGTGTCCTTTACCCGCGTTTTGTGAGAGTACGAGTATGTCCGCACGAATTTCGGCAGTAGTCTTTGCAGTCAGTATTGTGTGTGGCTTCGCCGGTGCGACGCTTGCGCCGCAAGCGGCCGTTGCTCAGCAAAAAGAACGTACGTTAAACGCTAAGATGGGGCCGTTTGTAGACGCCGCAATCAAAGCCGCAAAAAATAAACAATACGATCTTGCATTGGCCAAAGTGAAGGAAGCAGAGGCGGAAAAAAAGACTTCCTACGAACAGTTCAAGATTAACGAAACGCTGGGGTTCATTTACTCCGGTCAAAAGAAATACGCCGAAGCCGCGGCCGCCTACGAGAAGATGCTCGATACCCCGCAGTTTTTAACACCCGAACAAATTCAGGCGAACACGAAGATAATTACGCAGCTGTACGCAGGCGCGCAACAGAACAACAAAGTCGTCGAATACAGCAAGCGCTGGCTGCAAGACAAACCGAACGATACGGAGATGCTGGCCCTGCTGGGCCAAGCCCAATACAACACGAAGGATTACAAAGCCTGTCAGCAAACGTTTACCTCAGCGGTAACGGCAGCTGAGAGGGGCGGCGCCAAGCCGCAGGAACCGTGGCTGCGTTTTGCTCAAACTTGCGCGAACACCGCGGGTGAGGAAGTGGCGGAAACGCAAATTTACGAGAAGCTGATTCGTTACTATCCGAAGCCGGAGTACTGGCAGACCTATCTCCGTCGCGTTTCCCGCAATGAGCGTGCGGACGTCGCCTCGTTCAATTGGCTGCGCCTCATGAGCGAAACGAATTCGCTGAAGGATGCCGATGACTACATGACCTTTGCGCAGCGTGGCATTACCGAGTACGGCGTTGCTTGCGAAGCCGTTCGAGTGCTTGAGGAAGGGTTCAGCAAGAAAGTGCTCGGCGCTGAGGGACAGTCGAAGGTTCGGCAGCAAAATACGCTTGCGAAGGCGAAAGAGGCGGCGGCTGCGGACAAGGCGCGGATTCAGCAGCTGACGACGGAAGCCGAGGCCGATGCTACCGGCCAAAAGAACATCGACATCGCCATGATTCAATTCGGTTGCGAACAGTACGAGCAAGCCATCTCCAATCTCGAGAAAGGACTCAAAAAGGGCGGCGGCAAAAACCCGTCCCAAGCAAAGCTGGTGCTAGGAATTGCGCAGTTGCATAAAGGCGAGCGAGAAGCCGCACGCAGCACCTTCAAGTCGTTGTCCAACGATAAAGTGCTGGGCAAGCTGGCGTCGACATGGATACTGCGCAGCTATAACTAATTCTGAGGCGTTGCGTCGAGCGAGCGAAACCACCGTCGGTTGGCGCTCCATCGGTGACCACGGAGAATGGAGAATTCCATGCATTTCTTTTCTTATTTCGCGCCGATTGCACGTCGGTCGTTCGCGACGTTTGCCGTTGCTTCGTTGCTCCTGCTCGGAGCGGGGTTTTCGCAATCGGCAGAGGCTGCCAACGCCAAGAAGCCGCCTGCGAATGTCGTATCGAAAAAGGTGGTCGCACCGTTTAAAGCTGCTTCGGCGGCTTACCAGGGCGGGCAGTACGCGGTCGTGCTGACGAAATTGGAAGAGGCTGATGCCGTTAGCGAAAAGACTCCCTATGATCAATTTGTGATCGGTGAATTGCGCGCGCTGGCGTTCATCGGCCTCAATAAATTCCCAGAAGCATTGGCAATCTACGAAGACCATCAGAGCACGCAGGAGCTGCTTGAGCCGGCGGCCGTTGAGGTTCGCCTTAAAGTAATGACGCAACTTGCATTCGAAAGCAAAAGTTTTGAGAAGGCGGTGGGGTTCGGAAAGCAGTGGATGGCGACTCATCCGGACGACACGGCCATGCTGGATCTCATTGCGCGCGCCAGTTACATCGGCAACGATTTTAAAGCTGCCCTCGACACCTTAAACACGGCTATTGGCATCGCCGAGTCGAATGGCAAGACCCCGAATGAGAGTTGGCTAAAATTGCTTCCTTCGTGCTCAGCCCGTCTCGAGGATCAAGCGGGCGTGCTTGCCGGCTATGCAAAGCTGGTTCGTTACTACCCGAAGCCTGAGTACTGGACTAAGTCGCTCGAACTTCTGTTGTCTATCGACAAGAGCGACGCCGCTCAGCTCTATATTTTGCGGCTCATGGCCGATACGGGCGTGTTGACCAAGCCGGAGTACTATCTGGAGTATTCGCAGCGCGCCATCGACAAGGCCATGCCGGGCGAAGCGGCTAAGGCGATGGAAGAGGGATTCGAAAAGAAGGCGCTCGGTGTCGCTTCGAAGGATAAGGAACGAGATCAACGCGAACTCGCGACGGCTCGCGATAAAGCGAAAGCCGATCGCTCGCAATTGCCGGAGATCGAAAAGGAAGTGCGGACGTCGAAGGCGAATACCGGTCAAGTGGAGGTCGGTTTAGGGCTCGCCTACTTTAGTCACCAGATGTACCAAGAAGCCGTGCCGATGCTGGAAAGCGGGATAGCCAAAGGCGGTTTGCGGAACTTGGATGACGTTCGAATGATGCTTGGAATCGCCAACCTGCGTCTTGGCCAAAAAGAAAATGCTCGTGAAGAGTTCAAAAAGGCATCGGCCAATGCCATTTTTGCGAAAACGGCGCCTTTCTGGATTTCGCGCACGTACAACTGACCACGTATGACTGATATGTCCGCTGAACTAGAGTAGATTGAACCGGCCGGCATCACGCCGGCCAGTTTGGTTCTAGACCTCAACGCGTACGGCCGTGACTACCTTCAAGAACATTCCCATCGTTCCGGATGGGCCGCTTCGCGGCAGCCAGCCTCGTAGCGGTGAGAAATACACGACGCCTCACGGATTTGCGGCGATTAAAGACGGGATTAAAGCAGCGGCCAATGCCGAACCCGTGGTCATCGGACGCAAGCCGCCTTGGCTTCGTGCCCCCATGCCGGCCGGCAAGGGCTTCGACGCCGTTCGTGCCTTGGTCAAGGAACATCGATTGGCGACCGTGTGCGAAGAAGCAAAATGTCCGAACATCGGTGAGTGTTGGAATGCGGGCACGGCAACGATCATGTTGATGGGGGCGGTCTGCACCCGCGCCTGTCGTTTTTGTTCGGTGGATACCGGTAATCCGCGAGGTTGGCTGGACGACGAGGAACCGCGTAACAGTGCGCGCACGGTTCAGCTAATGCGGTTGAAATACGTTGTCCTCACCACCGTCAATCGCGATGACTTGCCTGACGGTGGCGCATCGCATATTGCCGCCTGCGTTCGTGAGATCAAAGCGCTCAATCCTGCGACGGCAATCGAAGCATTGGTGCCTGACTTTCAAGGCGACCGCGCGGCCGTTGAAACCGTGGTCGACGCAGAGGTCGACGTGTTCGCGCAGAATATCGAGACGGTCGAACGACTCACGCATCCGGTCCGCGATCCGCGCGCGGGATACGAGCAGACCCTGGGTGTACTGGCGCACGCCAAGTCGCATCGCTCGAGCGTGCTGACGAAGTCGAGCATCATTCTCGGCCTCGGCGAAGACGACAGCGAGATTCAACGCACCATGGACGATCTGCGCAATGCCAAGGTGGATCTGCTCACATTGGGTCAGTATTTGCGGCCCACGCTCAATCATCTGCCGATCGCTCGCTGGGTTACGCCGGAGGATTTTCTACGCTACCGCGAATGGGCGCTGGCGCGCGGCTTTCTCGAATGCGTTTCCGGTCCATTGGTTCGTTCGAGCTATCGTGCCGAGCAGGCAGTGATGAATAGGCTCTAGGCGCTAGGCTAGGCTCTAGGTCGGAAATCTTTCAAGCCATGCCACCTAGTAAGCCATCCTCGATCCTGTCCGAGATGGAAAGCCGTAGTAAATCGGATTATCCAAACTCCGAACCTACAACCTCTCCGATCTTCCGCTTCCTTGGCAGCGTCGACTACGAGCCGACTTGGCGCGCAATGCAGACTTTCACCGAACGACGTGATGAAGCCACGCCCGATGAAATCTGGTTGCTGGAGCACCCACCGGTATACACATTGGGAATGAATGGTAGAGCGGAACATGTGTTGGCCGCTGGCGATATTCCCGTCGTGAACATCGATCGCGGTGGACAGGTGACTTATCACGGACCGGGTCAGCTCGTTGCGTATCCGCTGCTCGACCTACGGCGTCTTCATCTCGGCGTTCGCGACTTGGTCGTAGCCTTGGAGAGTGCGGTCGTTGCGACCGTCGCACAGTGGGGAATCGCCGCCGCGGGCAAACGCGATGCGCCAGGCGTGTATGTCGACGGTCGCAAGCTCGCCAGCATCGGACTCCGGATCCGACGCGGCTGTTCGTACCACGGTCTCGCCCTTAATGTCGCGATGGACCTCGAACCGTTTCAGCGCATCAATCCCTGCGGTTTCGCGGGACTGCAAGTAACGCAACTCAGCGAACTCGGCGGGCCTTCCGATGTGCGCATCGTTGCTGAAGCGCTGGGAATGGAGTTGGCGAAAAGATTTTCGGAAGAAGTTACCTAGGGACGAGAAGGTCCCGGAGAAGGGAAGTAGGGGATTTTCATGCAGAGTGGGTGCTTTCATCTATGGCGGCCTTCCGCGTGAGATATCGTGCTTTTTAGGGAAGGCCCGATTTATTCACGCATCGTCATTCCGACGTACTGGAAAATTGCTCCTCCATTTCCAGCATGACCTTCGTCCCTGAAGGCCTAAAGTCGGAATCCATCCGAATCAAGAAGATGGACACCGGCCTAAGGCCTCCAAGGACGGAGGTCATGCTGAGAATGCAGGAGCATTTCTCAGTACGCTGGCGTGACGAATAAATCAGAGTTACTTTAGATTACAAAACGATCAGAACCTTTTCGCAGGACGTGAGCTCGAGGTACAGCGCGTCGATCTGCGCCTTGCTCGTCGCATGGATGTTGTAGGTCAATCCCACGTATTTGCCGTCTCTGCTCGGCCGCTCTTCGATGCTGTGCATGTCGGTTGCGGCAACGTGTTTATGCACCAGGCCAAGCGCGATGCTGCGGAATTCGTCGTTGTTCCTGCCCATCACTTTAAGCGCGAACTCGCAGGGAAATTTGAGCAGCGAATCCTTGCTTGCGTTGTTATCGTCGCTCACGTCGGTGTTTTCTCAAGTCGCCATTTACAATACGGACAATACGGGTCGATCAGCAAGCCGCTGCCGGTCGGCAGCGAACCACTCGGTCATTCGCAGCCAGTGAGGACCTGGATTTCCCGAGCCGATCGGCACGCCGTCGACTCTCGTCACCGGCAATACGTCGCGCGTGGCGGCGGCAATCCATACTTCGTCCGCGTTCATCAGTTCGTCGACGCTGAGCGGGCGGATTTGCGCGGTCATTCGGTTGCGAGCCAACTCCAGCACGGCATCACGGGTGGTGCCCGGAAGAATTCGATGACTATTCGGCGGCGTGACGAGTATGCCGCCTTTGACGGCAAAGACGCTGGTCGACGAACCTTCGAGCACTTCGCCTTTACTCACGATAATGGCTTCATTCGCGCCGGCTTCGGTGGCGGCCTGCCGCACCAACACGTTCGCCAACAACATGGTCGACTTGATATCGCAACGTCCCCAACGAAAATCCTCGACCGTGACGGCGCTTGCACCTTGCGTGCGCAAGGCATCGGTCAATTCGGGAAGCGGCGAGCAGAGAACGAATATCGTCGGTTTGACGCTTGGGGGAAAAGCGTGGTTACGACCAAATTCCATGCCGCGGCTCACTTGCAGGTACACGTAGCAATGCGGGGACTTATTGATCGCGTTCAGTTTTTCGATAATGGCCAGCCACTCGGCATGCGAATGGGGCGAGTCGATGCGAATTTCGCGCAGGCTGCGTGCCAAGCGGTCGAAGTGCTCGACGAATCGATACGGTCTATTCGCATAGACGGGCAATACCTCGTATACGCTGTCAGCGAAAAGAAAGCCGCGATCGAGCGGCGAAATACGCGCCTCATCGAGCGGCAGGTATTCGCCGTTTAGGTAACAGATCGGATAGGGCGCAGCCATGTTGCAGCTATCGAAAGCGGAGACGTCATTCGAACTTCATGCGGACGCTGTCGACGACCCGACCGAGAAAACCGGCCGGCGCGATATCGGTCTGCGGATAAAGCGGTTGCGAAGCGATTTCCTTGCCGTCGAGCAGAAAGGAAATTTTTCCGATCGACGTCGAATGATCGATCGGAGCGACCAGGGAGGCCGGCACGTCGATTTTCGTTTGGACAAGGCTGGCGCGCCCGCGCGGGATGGTGACCCATGCATCGCGCGTGACTGCGACGTTCGATTCCTTACCGGTGCCCTTCCAGACACGCACCTTGGCAAGCGATTGTCCGTTCGCCACCAGCGGCTTCGATTCGAAGAAGCTGAAGCCGTAGTTGAGCAGCGCCATGCTGGCGTCTTCGCGCGCTTTCATGCTCTTCGTGCCCATGACGACGGATACCAGACGCATGGTGTCGCGTTTCGCCGAACTCATCAAACAATAACCGGCGGTTTCGGTGTGGCCTGTCTTTAAGCCATCCACCGACGAGTCACGGTCTAAGAGCCCGTTGCGATTGTGTTGCGTGATGCCGTTGAAGGTGTACTGCCGCTCGGAGAACATCGAATAGTACTGCGGGAAATCGCGAATGATCGCCGTGGCCAGCAACGCCATGTCGTGTGCCGTAGTGCGATGGGTCGGTCCCGGCAATCCAGTGCTGTTCTCGAAGTGCGTGGCCGTCATGTTCAAGCGTTTCGCATAGCTGTTCATCAGATGCGCGAAGGCTTCTTCGCTTCCCGCGACGCGCTCGGCGAGGGCGATGCTCGCGTCGTTGCCCGACTGAACGATCATTCCTTGCAACAAAACCTGCACCGGCGCTTGGCTATTGACCGGCAGGAAACTCGTCGAACCTTCCGACGCGGCGCCGCCGACTCGCCAGGCGTGTTCGCTGATGGTTACCTTGTCTTCGAGTTTTAGGCTCCCCGAGCGTAACGCATCGAATACCGCGTACGCCGTCATCACCTTCGTCAAGCTGGCAGGCTCGACGGGTGCGTTGTCGTTGGTCGCCGCCAATACTTGTCCCGTGGTCGCGTCCATTAAGATGGAGCTTCGAGCGTCCAGCTTCGGCGGTGGAGGAATGGGCGGCAACGGCGGAGGCGGTAATTCGGCGGTGTTCAATTTCAGCGGCGCAGCGGCACTCGTCGGAGTGCCTTTTGAACAAGCGGCGGTAATCAAGCCGAGCGCGGCCAGCACGGCGATCGGAAGTAGGCGCATCTTCATAGTCGAGAGAAGGGAATGAATGTGGATCGTGGATTGTGAATCAGGGGGAAGCGAATTTTACTCGCCGCTCGTGCGTAAGTGTTGGCAAAACCCTAGCAAATGTGTGGCAAATTGCGGCGGACTCTCACTCCTGCGCCGCAGCGAGGCGAGCGTCATTGATGCCGAGCGAGCGAAGCTGGCCGACGACGCGGTCGAATTCTTCAACGTTCGCGATGGGGCCGATGCGCACGCGGTGAATATCGCGAACCGCACGGGTTTCCGTGCGGAGCAGCGCCGTGGAATAACCGAGTGCTTTAAGTTTCGCGACCAAGCGCTCGGCATTGCCCGCATCCGTGAATGCCCCTGCCTGTACGAAGAGCGGCGTGGCGGGTGTCGGGGCTGCAACGACGGGTCCTCCGTCAGCACCGACGACTTGCACTTCGACAAGCGCGGTGCCTGCTTGGATCATGTCGAGTTTGGCGGCAGCCGTGTAGGACAAGTCGATGATCCGGTCGTCTTTGAACGGTCCGCGGTCATTGATATAGACAATTACGCTTCGTCCGTTGCTCAAGTTCGTGACACGCGCGTAACACGGCAAGGGCAATGTCTTGTGCGCCGCCGTCATCGCATACATGTTGTACGGCTCTCCTGTCGCGGTGCGTTCCTTGTGAAATCCCGGCCCATACCAGGAGGCGACGCCTTGTTCGCGATAACCCGCTGCAGACGCTAAAACGAAATAGCGCTTGCCGAAGACTTCATAGAAGGCCGGATTGCCGAGCACGGAACGCGGTTCGGTTTTAGGAATGGGATCGGGGATGCTGAGCACTTCTGCCGGTGGGCGCGGCGGAGGTTGTCGTTGGGTCGCGCAGGCGGCGAGCAGGAGAAAGAGAAGGGCTAACGGCGACCCGCGACCGGCAAAGGAGCTGCGCAACTTTTCTGACCGGTAGCCGGTGGCCGGTGGCCGGTGGCCGATCTTAACGTTGCGCATCTGCCCTCGCTCTCGCAACCGCATCGCCTAGATCGTGCACTGCCAGTACGTATTTGATTCGCGGGTTGTAGCGCGACAGCACGACGAAGTTGTTGAAGCCGACGCGGAATTCCATGCCGTCCCGGCTTTCGACGGCGATGAGAAGCGCGGGTGTCTCGGGCGGCTGTTCGGTTTCGAAGCGCACGCCTTTTTCCCGAAGCGACGCGACGGTTTCGTTCAAGCGAATGCGCGTGGTATCGAATTTCGGCAGATCGGCAGAGTCGACATTCGCCGAGACCACGACCGCCCCCCCGGCTTGCCAGCCGTGAGACTGCAGGTAATTCGCCACGCTCATCACGACGTCCGGCCAACTCGACCAAAGATCGCGTTTGCCGTTGCCGTCGCCGTCGACGGCCAGTTTGCGGTAGTTGCTCGGCATGAATTGCGGCGCGCCGATGGCGCCGGCGTAAGAACCCAGCGCTTTACGTGGATCGACTTTCTCAATCCGCGTCAGTAACAAGAATTCTTCCAGCTCGCTTAAGAAGAACTCCGAGCGAGGCGGATAGTCGAATCCCAGCGTCGCCAGTGCATCGAGCACTCGATAGCGGCCGGTAATTTCGCCATACAGCGTCTCGACGCCCAGTATTCCGAGAATGGCCTCAGGGCTGACACCAGTGGTTTCCGTCGCGTGCTGCAGCTGCTTGCTTTGTTGATTCCAGAACAAGACGCCTTTGTCGATCCGTCGGCCGGTGATAAAGCGTTCGCGATACTCATACCAAGGAAACACCTGTTCGGCGGGGCGTGTCATCGTCTCGATGATTTCCGGCTTGCTCACGGCGTCCTTCATGAGCGCACGAACCTCGGTGCGTTTGAATTTGTGCTTGCTCACCATGTCGCCGATGAACTTCTGCACGTCGGGACGTTGGACGTCCAGGGCATGGGCAGGTGTGAGCGCTATGGCGCAGGCGACTGCGAGCACGATGCTTGAATACCTGCTGGCAGTTAGCAGCCGGGGCGTGGGGTGCGGGGCTCGGGATGCGAAGATGCTGTTCCGAATTCTTTCGTGCATTGAGTTTCGTGTTTCGCGTCTCGCCTTCATTATCTTCCCACCAACCGTCGTCTTGCATTCACAGCCATCAGGATGCCGAAGCTGGCCATCAGTGTCACCATGGAAGTGCCGCCGTAACTGATGAGCGGTAACGGCACGCCGACGACGGGCAAAAGACCTGTCACCATGCCGGCATTTACGAGCACGTAGACGGCGAACGTTAGGCTGATGCTGCCGGCGACGAGGCGAGCGAAGGTATCTTGGGCGGTGAGCGCCAAATACAAGCCGCGGCCGATGATGAAGGCATATAGAAGCAGTACGGCGATGAGTCCAAGTAAACCCCACTCCTCACCGATCACGGCGAAAATGAAATCGGTCGAACGCTCGGGCAAGAACTCGAGCGAGGCTTGCGTGCCGTTTAGGTAGCCTTTGCCGAATGCACCTCCGGATCCGATCGCAATTTGCGATTGAATGATGTGATACCCCGCGCCGAGCGGATCGCTCGTGGGATCGAAGAGCGTCAGAACGCGTTGCCGCTGGTAGCCGTGAAGGAAGCGCCAATCCAGAAGCGATCCGGTGACGACGCCGCCGACGAGAAGAAATACGGCACTGACGATGTAACGCATGCGAAGTCCGGCCAACACGATCACCATGATGCCGGCGGCGACCACGAGGAGTGCCGTTCCGAGGTCAGGTTGCCTGACGATCAATGCCGCGGGCACCGCGACGACGGCCAGCAATACCCCGATGTTTAGCAGCGAAGGCGGCAGCGGTCGCTCGTGCAGATACCACGCACAGGCGAGCGGGACGGCAAGCTTCATGATTTCGGAGGGTTGGAAGCGAATGAAACCTAAGTCCAGCCAGCGGCGTGCGCCCATGGCAATGTCACCGGCAACGGCGACGATGATCAAGAGTACGAGTCCCAGCAGAAACAAGATCGGCGCGGTGGCGCGAATCAAGCGCGGCGGCAGTTGTGCAAGCGCCAACATGGCGACCAGCGCGAGCAAAAATTTGAAGGCCTGCGCTTCCAACATGCCGACATTGCCGCCCGACGAGGAGTAAACCACGGCCATGCCGATGAGGGCAGTGAGGCACAGCGCCGTCAGCAAGGCGCCGTCTAGGTGAAGCGCAAGCAACAGCCGTGTCGTCAGCGTAAAAGTGCGCTGCGTGCGCGAGGAGTCGAGACTGTCGAGCAGCATTAGTCCTCTCCGTCATCCTTATATTGTTGAATGATTTTCGGGGATTTCCCTTGCCGGTCTTGCTCGCTGAGTTGTTCGGGAGTCAATAGGTAAGCATCGAGCATACGTCGCGCCACGGGCGCGGCGACTTGACCGCCGAATCCGCCGTTCTCGACCATCACGGCGATCGCGATGGTCGGCTTGTCCGCCGGCGCAAAGCCGATGAACCAACCGTGATCGCGCTGCCGTTCGGTAAACGCTTTGGTGACGGCTTTGATGTTTTCGCGCGAGCTTACGTTTACGACCTGCGCCGTGCCGGTTTTACCGGCAATGGCATACAGCGCTGAGGCAGCTGCGGCGCGAGCCGTTCCATGCGCCCCTTTGGTGACGTCCTTCATCCCGTCGGTAACCACCTGCCAGTAGCTCGGGTCTTTGACGAGGATAGGTGGAAGGGTTTTGACTGGAAGTTCACGGATCGCATTGGTTTCCGTGTCTTTTATTGCACGCACCAGCCGCGGCTCGAATCGCAAGCCGCGCGTCGCGACTATGCTGGTCGCGTACGCCAGCTGCAACGGGGTCACGGTCAAGTAGCCTTGACCTACGCCGACGTTTACGGTTTCGCCTGGATACCAAGGCTGTTTGTATAGGCGCCGTTTCCACTCGGCGTTGGGCAAGATGCCAACTCGTTCTCCGCCGATGTCGAGCCCGACCACGCGACCGAAGCCGAACGGCTCAAGGTAGTCGTGAATGCGTTCGATGCCGAGTGCATCCGCAACGCCGTAGAAGTACACGTCGCATGATTGTTCGATCGCACCGCGCAAGGAGATATGTCCGTGGCCGCGTTCTTGTGCGTCACGCCATGGCCGGCCGACGTTAGGCAATCGAAAGAGCCCTCCGCAGAAACGCGAGCTCTCGGTCGTGACGACGCCGAGCTCCAGCGCCGCGAGCGCAATGAACGGCTTAATAGTCGAGCCCGACGGGTGCGCACCTTGCAATGCGCGGTTGTACAAAGGAATGTCCGCATCGCTCGTCAGTGCGCGATAATCGTCGCGCGAGATCCCATGACTGAATAGATTCGGGTCGAAGCCCGGCGTGCTCACGAGCGCCAGCACGTCGCCGTTGTTTGGATCGATAGCCACGGCACCTGCGCGCCGTCCGCGCAGCATTTTCTCGGCTTCTTGCTGAACCCGCTGGTCGATGGTCAGATAGAGGTCGTCGCCGGCTCTCGGTTCCTGATGCTTGAGATCGGCGGTGTTGATTCCGACACGTTCGACGCGCCGGCCCTGGGCATTCACCAGCAGTTCCTGATAGCCGGTTTCCCCGTGCAGCTCCTTTTCGAAGCGGCGTTCGACGCCGCTCTTGCCCATGAGCGTCGTACCGGCATACTCGTCCATGTCGATGGACTTCTGATCGTCGGCGCTGATGGCGCTGACGTAGCCGAGCGCATGAACCGCGCTCGGGCCCAGCGGATAGTAACGCGTGATGCGCGGCTGGATTTCGATGCCGGGGAAGTCTTGGCGGCGCACTGCAAACCGCGCTAACTCATCGTCGGAAAGCTGCAGTTTTATCGGAATCGACTCGAACGGACGGCGATTGCGAATTTCTTTCTTCAGCGCCGGAATATCCAGGCTATCGATCAGCTTGAGCGCGACCAACGACTGAAGCGCGGTATCGATATTCGGAACCTGTTCGCGAGTCATTTCCAATTGATACGACGGGGCGTTCAATCCGAGCGCCACGCCATTGCGGTCGAACAAGAGTCCGCGATTCGGCGGCAACGGTTCCCTGCGAATTCGGTTGCCCTGCGACAGATCGAGGTAGTAGTCGTATTTGACGACTTGCAGATAGATCAAACGCCCGATCAGCACGCAGATGCCGAGCGCGATGACGCTGCCCGTCAATACCACGCGCCGCAGAAACAACTGCTGCTCGGCGTAGTGATCTTTGATGCGGACGGAGCGGAGCATGGGAGAGCTACTAGCCGCTAGCCACTAGGCGCTAGCCAGAACAGGAATGGAGGAATGGGCAAGGAATTCACGAAATAGTTCCTAAAAATTCTGGCTAGTAACTAGTGGCTAGTCGCTAGCGGCTCGCGTTAGCGCCGTCCCCGATTCCACGTATCCAGCGTCGCCACGACGAACGGCCACATAAGCGTGCCGGTGAGCACGGGCAGCCAGCGCAGCCACGTGTTCGCTTCGGCGTCGACGACACCGTCGATCCACCAGACGATGAACTGGTAGACGAACAAAATCACGAATACGGTAGCGGCTTGTTGCCAGATCGGGAAAATGCGCATCCGAAGTTGCCAACGGTGAGTGAGGTAAGCAGCTGCCAAGAATCCTAATGCGTGCTGCCCAAGTACCAAACCATGCAGCACGTCGATGGCGAAGCCGCACATCCAAGCGAACGTCATGCCGGCCATGCGCGGCGCTGTGAGTGCCCAGTAGATTACGAAGATCACCAGGAAATCCGGACGGAGAATTTCCATCCAGCGCGGTAATGGCACGATCGCCAGCGCGAGGCCGGCAATGACGGAGAAGAATATGTGCCAGCCGCTGATGCGTCCTTCGCCGATCATGTGCCCTTACCCGGTTTTGCGGAGGTTTTCGGCGGCGGTTTATCGAGATCGCCGGTGGGCGGTGGATCGAACCACACGAGCACCAGTTCGCGAGCATGATCCATATGCGCCATGGGCTTGGCGTCGACCAATGCAAAGGTCTGCGCCGGATCGCGTGTCACTTGGCTGATTTGCGCGACTGGATACCCGGGGGGAAACACGCCACCTAAACCGGATGTCACCAGGAGATCACCCGCTTTTACGTCTGCGTCGGCGGTGATGTAGGGAAGCCGCAGTTTATTGAAGTCGCCCGTGCCGACGGCGATGGTTCGAAGGCCGGTCCGGTTCACCCGCACCGGTGTCGCGTGTTCGGCGTCGGTGATGAGTAAAACTTCGGCGGCGTATTGGCCGACTCGGGTCACTTGTCCGAAAACGCCATCGGCATCAAGGACGGCTTGCCCCTTATATACCTCGTCGCGTGCGCCGTGGTTCAGCAATACGCGGTGCCGGAGCGGATCCAGATCGACGCGTATGATTTCGGCAATCAGAGTGCGCGCTTGAATTCCGGACGATGCTTCGCGAATCGCTCGAAGCTGGCGATTCTCCGCGGCGAGCGTCGTCGAACGCAATAACTGCAGGTTGGCGACGCGGAGCTCTGCTTGCAATTCCACATTCTCGCGTTTGAGCTGTTCGCGGGTGATTACGCTGTCGCTTAGCCACTCGTAAATTTGGACGGGCGATTGCACGAGGGCCTGCAAGGGATACACCACGGTCGACAACCATTTGCGCGCCACCTCTAAATAATGTTGGCGATGGTCCAGCACCATGATGCCAATCGAGATGCCGCCGAGCAGGATGAGTCGGGCCAGTAACGAGGGTCCATGGCCGATGATGGGGCGCGAATCGGAGGTGAGGGTGGCCACGGGGAAGAAGCTACTAGCTATTAGCCGCTAGCAACTAGCTCCGGAAAAGAGCGAGTTAGAGATAGTCGAATGGGCACGGTTGTGTTGAAGCTCGAAAAAGTAAGCAGTTCGGTCATTAACATTAATCTGGGTCTTGCTAGATGCTAGTGACTAGTAGCTAGAGGCTATTCCAAGTTAAACAACCCCGGCCCATGCTCGTCGATCAACTCCAGCATGCGGCCGCCGCCGCGTGCGACGCAGGTCAAGGGATCTTCGGCCACGACCACCGGCAGGCCGGTTTCTTCCATCAGCAATTTATCCACGTCGCGCAATAAACCGCCGCCACCCGTCAAGACAATGCCGCGTTCGGCAACGTCGGCACCGAGTTCCGGCGGTGTTTGTTCAAGCGCGACCTTAACGGCCCCGACAATGCCTGCCAAAGGTTCCTGTAGCGCTTCGAGAATCTCGTTCGAGTTCAAGGTAAAGCTGCGTGGTACGCCTTCGGAGAGATTGCGCCCTTTCACGGAGATTTCGTGAACTTGCTGCCCGGGATAGGCAGAGCCGATTTCGATCTTGATGCGTTCCGCCGTCGCTTCGCCGATCAAGATGCCGTAGTTGCGGCGGACGTAGTTGATGATGGCTTCGTCGAAGCGGTCGCCGCCGATGCGGACCGACGAGGCGTAGACGATGCCGTTTAAGGAGATGACCGCCACTTCGGAGGTGCCGCCGCCGATGTCGAGCACCATCGATCCGCGGGCTTCATGCACCGGCAGTCCGCAACCAACCGCTGCGGCCATCGGTTCTTCGATCAATCGGACCCAGCGAGCTCCCGCGCCTTCGGCGGATTCCTGAATCGCTCGGCGCTCCACTTGCGTCGACCCGTAAGGAACGCAAACCAGCACGCGCGGGCTCGGCCGAACCATGCGATTGCCGTGCACCTTCTCGATGAAGTACTGGAGCATCTTCTCGGTCACCGTAAAGTCGGCAATCACGCCGTCCTTCATCGGCCGGATGGCGGTGATGTGACCCGGTGTGCGGCCCAGCATGTTTTTCGCTTCGGTGCCGACCGCTTCGATTTTTTTTCCGCCGCGGCCCGGCTCTTCGCGAATTGCAACGACCGACGGCTCGTTGAGAACGATGCCGCGACCGCGGACATAGATGAGAGTATTGGCGGTGCCTAAGTCGATGGAGAGGTCATTGGAGAAATAACCTCTTAAGTTTTTGAACATGTATTGTTGCGTCCGAGAAAGGCCTAAGACGAGTGCGGCAAATGTCGGCCTGAGCTTTACCAAGTACTGTAACAACGGGTGGCATTTTCAGCAAGCCACATTCGCCCTTTGCGTGTATCATTGTGCGGCCTTTTTTCCCTTGTTTTTCCTCATTCCCGAGCGCTCACCGCCAACGAGTTCGAATAACGTCGCCCACAAGTGCCTACAAATTTAGAAACGCCGTTATTGGAAACCCCGTGACTTTAGAAGCCCTATGACTTTAGAAACCAAAGACGTCGCCAAGATCGCTGAACTAGCCCGCCTCGCGATCGCCGAACAGGAATTGCCGGCCTACGCGAACGGGTTGTCGAAGATCATCAATTTCGTCGAGCAGCTCAATGCCGCCGACGCCGCGCCCGATTTTAAAGACCGGCAGCCCATGGCGCATCCGCTGGCGGGAGAAACGCAGCGCATGCGTGCCGACGAGGTCACCGAAGCCGATGCTCATGAGAAGTATCAGCGCAACGCGTCTCGCGTCGAAGCCAGTCTTTACTTGGTGCCGAAGGTGATTGAATGAAGGAGAGAGGTTAGCGGTTAGGTGTTAGCCAGAAAAAGTCGGTGTCTCCTGCGGCTGACGCCTAACCTCTAACTCCTATCGCTTAAAATTATGCATACCCTATCGCTATCCGAACTTTCCGCTGGCCTGAAAGCGCGCCGCTTTTCCAGCGTCGAACTCACACGTCACTTTCTGGCCCGCATCGAGCGCCATAATAAGGAGCTCAACGCGTTCATCACCGTTACTCCGGAATCCGCATTGGCGGAGGCAGCGCAAGCAGATCGCGAATTGGCGGCAGGAAGAGGGGGGGCGCTCACCGGATTGCCTTTGGCGCACAAAGACATTTTTTGTACTGACGGTGTGCTCACCACTTGCGGTTCGCGCATGTTGTCGAATTTCGTGTCGCCTTACGACGCCACCGTCGTCACGCTGCTCAAGCGAGCGGGCATGGTGAGTGTGGGCAAGGCGAACATGGACGAGTTTGCAATGGGCTCATCCAACGAAACGAGTTGGTACGGTCCGGTGAAAAACCCCTGGGACTTGAAGAAAGTTCCCGGCGGATCGTCGGGCGGATCGGCCGCAGCGGTTGCCGCTAGGCTGGCACCGGTGGCGACCGGTACCGACACCGGCGGTTCGATTCGCCAGCCGGCGGCATTGACCTCGCTTACGGGAATCAAACCCACTTACGGACGCGTGTCGCGATACGGGATGATTGCGTTTGCTTCAAGCCTCGATCAGGCAGGCGTGTTGGCGCTCACCGCAGAGGATGCCGCCTTGGTATTGCAGGCGATGGCCGGGTTCGACTTTCGCGACTCCACCAGTGTCGACGTGCCGGTACCGGACTACACAGCGACGCTCGATCAGCCGCTGACCGGAGTAAAAATCGGGTTGGTGAAGGAGTTCTTCGAAAAAGGGCTCGATGCGGACAATGAAAAACTGGTTCGTGATGCGTTAGCCGTTTACGAAAAGCTCGGCGCCAAGCTCGTCGAAGTCAGCTTGCCGAGCTTGCCGCTCTCCGTGCCCGCCTACTATGTGGTGGCGCCCGCCGAATGTTCCTCGAATCTTTCGCGCTTTGACGGCGTTCGTTTCGGCTACAGCTGCAAGGAACCGCGTGATTTGACGGATCTCTATATGCGTTCGAGAGGCGAGGGCTTCGGCGCGGAAGTAAAGCGCCGCATCATGACGGGTACCTATGTGTTGTCGGCCGGGTACTACGACGCGTACTACCTGAAAGCACAAAAAGTACGCCGTCAGATCGCCGACGATTTCGAGCGAGCCTTTAGCCAAGTCGATGTGCTCGTGGGCCCGACCTCGCCGACGCCGGCCTTCGATCTCGGCGCGAAGGTCGACGACCCCGTGACGATGTATTTGAACGACATCTACACCATCGGTGCGAATCTCGCCGGCCTTCCGGCCATGTCGATTCCCTGCGGTTTTCTCGGCGGATTGCCGGTAGGGCTGCAGCTCATCGGTGGTCATTTTGCGGAAGCCAAACTGCTGAACGTCGCGCACAAGTACCAGCGGGAAACGCAGTGGCACAAGCAAATGCCGAAGGCGTTTGCGTAGTAAAGCGGCTAGCTGCTAGCCACTAGCAGCTAGCCGGAGTCTGAAATTTTTTTTGCTAGCGGCTAGTAGCTAGTTGCTAGGAGCTAAGGTCTTATGTGGGAAACCGTCATCGGTCTTGAAATTCACGCGCAGTTGTCGACGCGGACTAAAATCTTTTCCGGCTCACCGACTGCCTATGGCGCCGCGCCGAATACGCAAGCGAACTTGGTCGACTTGGGGTATCCCGGTGTATTGCCGGTCTTGAATCGCGAAGCCGTGCGCATGGCGGCCAAGTTTGGCCTAGCGACCGGTTCGACGGTGGCGAAGCGTTCGGTGTTTGCGCGGAAGAATTATTTCTATCCGGATTTGCCCAAGGGCTACCAAATCAGCCAGTACGAATTGCCCATCGTTGCCAACGGCAAGATGGAAATTCTGCTGGAGGACGGCGTGAAGAAGACCATCGGTATCACGCGCGCGCATTTGGAGGAAGACGCTGGCAAATCGCTGCATGAAGACTTTAGCGGTTCATCGGGTATCGATTTGAATCGCGCCGGGACGCCGCTCTTGGAAATCGTGTCCGAACCGGACATGCGCTCGGCCAAGGAAGCGATCGCCTACTTAAAGAAGATTCATACGCTCGTGCAGTATCTCGACATTTGCGACGGCAACATGCAGGAGGGGTCGTTTCGCTGTGACGCGAACGTGTCGGTGCGCAAACAGGGCGCCGAAAAATTCGGCACGCGCTGCGAGATCAAGAATCTCAATTCGTTTCGTTTTATCGAAAAGGCCATCAACTACGAAGTGGCGCGGCAGATCGAGATCATCGAAGGCGGCGGCACGATTCAGCAACAAACCCGGCTTTTCGACCCGGACAAGGGCGAGACGCGAAAGCTGCGCTCCAAGGAAGAAGCCAACGACTATCGCTACTTTCCGGACCCCGATTTGTTGCCGGTCGTGCTTGACGATGCGTTCATTGAGGACGTTCGCAAGACGTTGCCGGAATTGCCGGACGAGAAAGCGGCTCGCTATCAACGCGACTACGGTCTCAGCGAATACGACGCCGGAGTCCTGACAGCCAGCCGTGCAATGGGTGCCTATTACGAATCGGTCGTGCAGGAATTGAAAAACCCCGCGCATGCAAAGCTTGCGGCTAACTGGGTGATGGGCGATTTGTCCGGGGCGCTCAATAAGGACGGCGTCGAGATCGACGGATCCAAAGTGACGGCAAAGCAGTTAAGCGGCTTGCTTGGGCGCATTGTCGACAACACCATTTCCGGCAAGATCGCCAAAGAAGTGTTCGAGGCCATGTGGCTCGATGGCAAGAGCGCCGATGCGATCATCGAAGCAAAAGGCTTGAAGCAAATCACCGACACTGGCGCGATCGAAAAAGCGATCGACGAGGTGATGGCGGCCAATCCCGGCCAGCTTGCCGAGTACCGTTCCGGTAAGGACAAGTTATTCGGCTTCTTCGTGGGCCAAGTCATGAAAAGCACCGGCGGGAAGGCGAATCCGGCGCAGTTGAATGACTTGTTGAAGAAGAAGCTGGGGGGTAGCAACTAGCAGCTAGCCTCTAGCAAGCAAGCTAGCCAGAATTCTAAGTTCTTAATCTCTGGCTAGTAGCTAGCGGCTAGTAGCTAGTAGCTTCAAGCTCATGCCCGATACCGACTCTCTCCACCGCTTTGTCTTCGAGCACTTGCCCATTCGCGGGCACCTTGTGCATCTCGATGCGGCATGGAAAGCGCTGCTCGAGCATCGCCACTATCCCGCTGCCGTTCGCGATGCACTCGGGGAGGCGGTCGCGGCATCTGTCTTGTTGGCAGCGACTCTAAAATTTGACGGACATCTTTCTTTGCAGCTCCAAGGAAAGGGGCCGATAGAGCTTCTGTTGGCACAGTGCACGAGCAATCTCGGCGTTCGGGCCCTTGCGCGTCATCGCGAAACGATGGAATCCCCGAATTGGCCGGCGCTCTTTGGCGAGGGGCAGCTCACCGTCACTTTAGATAACGTCGGCGACGAGCAGCGATATCAAGGCGTCGTGCCGCTGGCGGGCGAGGGATTGGCGGAATGTCTTGAGGGTTACTTCGAAAATTCCGAGCAACTGCCCACTCGATTGTGGCTATACGCCGGCGAGCACGGTGTTTCCGGAATGCTCCTGCAGCGCTTGCCCGCGAAGGGCGAGCACGAGCAAGTGGATGTCGACGATGCCTGGCGGCGCGTTCAATTGATTGCCGACACGCTCAAGCGCGAAGAGCTGAGCGGGCTTTCCGATCGGGAGATTCTGCGGCGGCTTTTCAATGAGGACGACGTGCGCCTGTTCGAGCCACAACCGGTCTTCTTTCGCTGTACGTGTTCGCACGACCGCGTTTCCGGCATGCTGC